>CAUUAH010000038.1:0-12910 GCA_963542985.1 uncultured Campylobacter sp.
GATGAGCGCTAGTCTCGTGGGCTCGGAGATGTGTATAAGAGACAGGTCTAGCTACGGGTATGATATACGAGTTGGAAATGAGTTTAAAATCTTTACAAACATCGGCGGCACCGTCGTGGACCCGAAAAATTTCGACGAAAAAAACGTAGTAGACTTTAAAGGCGACGTGTGCATCGTCCCGCCAAATTCATTCGCTCTAGCGCGCACGATCGAGTATTTTAACATGCCAGATAACGTGCTAGCCATCTGCCTAGGCAAAAGCACATACGCAAGGTGCGGTATCATCGTAAACGTCACGCCTTTTGAGCCGGGATTTAAAGGGCACATCACGATAGAAATTTCAAATACGACGCCGCTACCTGCTAAAATTTACGCGAACGAAGGTATCGCGCAGGTGCTGTTTATCGAGGGCGACGAGCCGTGCGAGGTGACGTATGCGGATAAAAAGGGTAAATATCAGGCGCAGGAGGGGATAACCCTGCCTAGGATTTTGAAATAAAAGCAAAAATACCGCACCTAAACAAATTTAATGAGCTAAATTTTGAATCAAATTTAAGGCACGGTTTTTGCTCCGGCTGAATAAAATTTAAATAAACGGCGAATCATTTTAGCTAGATGAGACAAATTTAAAATTTGCGAAGGAGCGTATGCAAAATACGCGGCCAAGCGAATTTAAATTTACGACATACGGCAAAAACGAGCCGCGAAAGGCAAAAATAAATGTTTAACGGAAAATCCATCCTCATCACCGGCGGCACCGGGTCATTCGGCAAGAAATACACCGAAATTTTACTCTCCAAATTTAAACCAAAAAGGCTAGTCATCTACTCTCGCGACGAGCTAAAACAATACGAGATGGCGCAGGTTTTTAAAGACCCCGCGATGCGATTTTTCATCGGCGACGTGCGCGACGAAAAGCGCCTGATGACCGCGATGAACGGCATCGACTACGTCATCCACGCGGCAGCTATGAAGCACGTACCTATCGCAGAATACAACCCGATGGAGTGCATAAAAACCAATATAGGTGGCGCGCAAAACGTCATCGACGCGGCGCTAGAGTGCGGCGTGAGCAAGGTCATCGCGCTCTCGACTGATAAGGCGTGCAATCCGGTAAATTTATACGGCGCGACCAAGCTTGCTAGCGATAAACTTTTTGTCGCGGCAAACAACATCGCGGGTAGCAAAAAGACGCGCTTTAGCGTCGTTCGCTACGGTAACGTCGTGGGCTCGCGCGGCTCGGTCGTGCCGCTGTTTAAGAGACTGATCGCAGAAGGCGTAAAAGAGCTACCGATCACGCACGCGGATATGACGCGCTTTTGGATCACGCTAGAACAAGGCGTAAATTTCGTACTTAAAAACTTCGAGCGTATGAAGGGCGGCGAAATTTTCATCCCTAAAATCCCATCGATGACGATGATAGAGCTTGCTCGCTCCATGGCGCCACATCTTGGCGTAAAAATAATCGGCATCCGCCCGGGCGAAAAGATGCACGAGGTCATGGTCGGCAAGGACGACGCGCACCTAACCTACGAGTTTGACGACCACTACGTGATCAGCCCGTCGATCAAATTTACGAGCAAGGACGACGACTTTAGCACAAACGCACTAGGCGAAAAAGGGCATCTCGTGGAGGAAAATTTCGAGTATAGCTCTGATAAAAATAAAATTTGGCTAGGTAAAGACGGACTTTTAGAGATGATCGAGGCAAGTAAATAATTTGACCGAAATTTATAAAATTTGAGCCAAAGCCTTTAAATTTAGAAAAACGAGGCGAAGTATTTTTGCGTTTAGACGAGGCGGAAATAAGCCGAGCGAGGGCGCATACATATAGTATGTAACCGAGCTTCGGCGAAATTTCTAACAAAGTATAAGCAAAAAAGACGAGCCGCCAAAAAGAGAAGCCAAAAAAGGATAAAAATGATACCCTACAGCAGACAACAAATCACCGACTCCGACATCGCTGCCGTCGTGAGCGCCCTAAAAGACGATATCCTAACTGGCGGCGACAAGGTCGGCGAATTTGAGCAGGCGATCGCAAAATACGTCGGCGTAAAGCACGTCGTAGCGATGAACTCGGCAACGAGCGCGCTTCACGTTGCGTATCTGGCGCTAGGCGTAAGAGAGGGCGACGAGGTGATAACTACGCCCATCACGTTTGCGGCGACGGCAAATGCGGCATTGATGGCTGGAGCTGAGGTTAAATTTGCGCCCGTCAAATTTGACGGAAATATCGACGAAAACGCGCTTGAAAGCCTCATCACGCCTAAAACCAAAGTCATAACGGCGGTTGATTTCGGCGGCAATCCCGTAAATTTAGACGCCATCCTAAAGCTAGCCAAGCAGCGCGGCATAAAGGTGCTTGACGATGCGTCGCATGCGCTGGGCAGCTCGCAAGGCGGAGTCAAAGTCGGCGCAAAAGCGGACGTTAGCATTTTTAGCTTTCACCCCGTTAAGCCGCTGACAACCTTTGAGGGCGGCGCGCTAGCTACCAACGACGACGAGATCGCGAGACTAGCACGCCTTTACCGCTCGCACGGCATAGCCAAAAAACGCCTCTGGGATAGCGACCAGAGAGTGCTTGGCTACAACTACCGCTTGCCGGACGTCGCCTGCGCGCTAGGGCTAAATCAGCTAAAAAGGCTAGACGAAACCATCGCAGCACGTGAGAAAATCGCCAAATTTTATGACGAAAAATTTGAGAAAAACCCGTATTTTAGCACCGTGAGGCTACCTGACGGCGTCGTTAGCTCGCGCCACCTCTACCCTATCTTGCTATTTCGCCAGTTTTGGTGCGCCAAAGAGGATATATTTGCCGCCCTTCACGAGCGCGGTATCGGCGTGCAGGTGCACTATAAGCCGACTTATAAATTTAGCTTTTACTGCGAGCGCTACGGCGATATCTCGGTGCCTAGCGCCGAGGATTTTTACGCGGCCGAGCTTAGTATCCCGTGCCATCAGTGCATGAGCCTAGAAGACGCAAATTTCGTCGCGGACGCGCTTTTTGAGGTTTTAAAGAGCTTTGATACGCCGCAAGGCTGCAGGGTTTAGGCGGTAAATTTGATGAGAGATAACCAAAACCGCGCCCTTTGCGTCATCCCGGCTCGCGGCGGTAGCAAGCGCATACCGCGCAAAAACGTTAAAGATTTTTTAGGCAAGCCGCTGATAGCTTACAGTATCGAGGCGGCGCTAAATTCGGGCATTTTTGAGCGCGTCATAGTGAGCACCGACGACGCCGATATCGCGGACGTAGCAGTTAAATTCGGCGCGCAAGTTCCGTTTATGAGGGACGCCGCGCTGAGCGACGATTACGCCACCAGTAGCGACGCCGTAGCGGACGCGGCGACGAGGCTAGGCGGATACGCTCACGTTTGCTGCCTTTACGCGACCGCGCCGCTTATTACGGGTGAAATTTTACGCGAGGCTTACGGCAAATTTGAGGATGCGAAGTGCGAGTTTTTATTTTCCGCGACGGAGTTTAGCTTCCCGATTCAGCGCGCGATCAGACTTGGCGAGGACGGCGCAGTGGGTATGTTTTACCCACAGTTTGCGCTAACTCGCTCGCAGGATTTAGAGCGAGCCTATCACGACGCGGGCGCGTTTTATTTCGGTAGGCGCGAGGCGTGGCTAGAGAAAAAACCGATCTTTGCGCCGCATTCTAGGGCGTTTTTACTACCGCGAAATTTAGTCTGCGACATCGACACGCCGGAGGATTTTGAGTTTGTGCAGAAGCTTTACGAGATAAATTATCACTGAGGACAAATGCAAAAAGATTACCTAAAAGCCAAAATATCGGTAGCCAAAGCGCTCATGCAGATCTTTGCGGTTGCGGGGATCTTGCACATCTTTTATCTGGCAGCTAGCTATCGCAACCTAAACGAGATTCAGATTCTTTTTTTCGCCGCGGCCGGCGCCGTTTACCTCATCGCCGCCGTATGTTTGACGCTTAGGATTTTAAATTTGGCGGAAAAACTCGATGAATTTTGACAAAATCTCAAACCTAAAAACTCTCATCCGCGCCGATAGCGGCTCGAAAATCGGGCATGGACACGTTAGGCGCGACCTCATCTTGGCGCAAAAATTTAAAGACGTTAGCTTTGCTTGCATCGACCTGCCAGGCAGCCTAGCGAGCGAGATACCATATCCCATTTTTACGCTAAAAAGCATGGACGTAAATGAGCTGGTAAATTTGATAAAAGAGCGTAAATTTGAGCTTTTAGTGATCGATCATTACGGCATTAGCGCGGCGGACGAAAAGCTAATCAAAGAGCAAACGAGCGTCCAAATTTTAAGCTTTGACGACAACTATAAAGAGCACTTTTGCGACTACTTGCTAAACGTAAATATCTACGCCCAGCCCCAAAAATACGCAAATCTAGTGCCCGCAAACTGCGAGCTGATACTTTCGCCGCTAGTTAGGAGCGAGTTTTATGGCGAAGCAAAAATCAAACGCGAGAAAAATTTTAATTACCTCATCGCACTAGGCGGCACGGACGCGCTAAATTTGACGGCCAAAATCGCCTCAAATTTGCTCGCTAAAAACAAAAAAGTAGCCGCTATCACGACGAGCGCGAACGCAAATTTGACAAATTTGCAAATTTTAGCCGATAGCGAGCCGAATTTTAGCCTTTTTATAAACTCAAACGAGGTGGCGCGACTTATGAACGAGAGTGAAATTTTAGTGATTTCGGCTAGCTCGCTCGTAAACGAAGCGCTGGTTTTGGGCGCTAAATTTAAAGCCGTGCGCGTCGCAGACAATCAAAACGAGATGGCGCAGTGGCTAGCGGCAAACGGGCGCGAGATCTACGAGGCGGACGAGATATGCTTGAGCTTATAAATTTTACCGACCTAACGGACGAGCAAATTTTGATGATTTTGCGTTGGCGAAACGACGAGCGAGTCGCAAAATACATGAAAAACAAAAGCGTGAGCGAGCAAGAACACAGAAAATTTATCTCAAATTTGAAAAACGACGAAACGAAAAGGTATTTTTTAGTAAAAGAGGATAACGACTACATCGGCGTGATCGATTTCGTGGATATCGAGGCGGACTCGTGCGAATTTGGCATTTACGCAAATCCGGGGCTAAAAGGCAAAGGCAAAATCCTAATGCAAACCATCGTAGAGTACGCCGCCAAAACGCTTAAAGTCGCCGAGCTAAAATCGTGCGCCTACAACGAAAACGAAAAAGCGATCGCGCTATACCGCAAATTCGGCTTTGAAATTTACGGGCGCGACGAGCAAATGAGCTATATGTCGTTATCTTTACGCAAACTTGATATAATGGCTAAAAGTTAGGAAAATTTATGAAAATAGCAAATTTCGACACGGACGAAAAGGTATTTATCATCGCCGAACTCTCGGCAAATCACTCGGGCAGCCTGCAAACGGCGCTTGATACGATAAAAGCAGCTAAGCGAGCGGGCGCAGACGCTATAAAGCTGCAAACATACACGCCCGATAGCCTCACGCTAGATTCGCGCGGCGAGGACTTCATGATAAAAGGCGGGCTGTGGGACGGGGCAAATTTATACGAGCTCTACAAGCAAGCTCTGACGCCGCGAGAGTGGCACGAGCAGCTTTTTGCAGCGGCGCGGGACGAAGGGCTCATCTGCTTTTCGAGCCCGTTTTGCAGGGACGACGCGGACTTTTTAGAGAAATTTAACCCGCCCGCTTATAAGATAGCGAGCTTTGAGGTCACGGACTATGATTTCGTGCGGTACGTCGCGCTCAAGGGCAAGCCGATCATAATCTCCACCGGCATCGCAACCGAGCAAGAAATCGCCGACGTCGTGCAAATTTGCAAAGATGCGGGAAACGAGCGGATCGCGCTTTTAAAATGTACGTCTAGCTACCCTGCTCCGCTTGATGGGATGAATCTGCGCACGATCGCCGATATGAGGCACAAATTTGGCGTAGAGATCGGCTTTTCAGACCATACGCTAGGTATCGTAGCGCCCGTTGTCGCCGTGAGTCTGGGCGCTCGTATCGTAGAAAAGCACTTTATCCTAGATAAAAGCGTTCGTAGCGTCGATGAGGCCTTTAGCTTGGACGAGCAGGAGTTTGGCGAAATGGTAAAGGCCGTGCGAGACGCCGAAGCGCTGCTTGGCAAAGTAAACTACGAACTAGACGACAAAGCCGTGCAAAATCGCCGCTTTTCTCGCTCGCTTTATGCCTGCGCGGATATCAAAGAGGGCGAAATCTTTAGCGAAAAAAACATAAAAAGCGTACGCCCGGGATACGGCCTGCACCCTAAATTTTTACCGGGGCTACTGGGCAAAAAAGCAAAAAGAGATATAAAATTTAGCGAAAGAATCAAAAAAGAAGATCTATAAAAAGGAGAGAAAATGGCAAAAGAGATAGATAAAGAGATAGATAAAGAGATAGATAAAGAGATAGATAAAGAGATAGATAAAGAGATAAATTTAAACCATCAAAACGCAAAAAAACAAGAGATGACAAACGCCGAGGGTCCACAAAATCCGGTATTTCAACGCAACCTTAATGCCCTCTTTCAGCAAGATGAAATTTTAGCCGCTCGTCTTTGGGGAATGGAAGAAATGAAGGATTACGACATTTTTATCGGCAAAGATCCTATTGATATAAATATCATAAACAACAAAACCCTAAAATACATCTATGATAATCCGATTAAAGACGTACAAGAAGCACTAGACTCCATCGAAAAAGAGTATAAACGCTATCCGATTATGTATTTTTACGGGTTAGGTAACGGAATACTTTATAAAGCCCTCTTAAAAAACGAAACTCACCAAAAAATCGTAGTCATAGAGCCTGAAATAGAAATCATTTACGCAACGCTAAATTTAGTTGATTTGTCGCAAGAACTCGCGAGCGAGCGATTAACGCTCTTTTTCTCTGAATTTGCCACATATACACAGTTTTATTATCTAATCTGCAATCATAAATTCGCATCATACGCTAAAATTTACGACCTTCATATACACTCGCGTTTTTACGACGATTTTAGCGAAGACTACATGAAAATAAATCAAGAATTTACAAAGGCTATATCTCAAATGGTCGCAGGTCACGGCAACAGCATCGACGATAATCTAATCGGCGTTAGGCAGCATATAGAAAATTTGCCGACGATGATAAAAAACTATCCGTATGTAGATCTTGTGAAAAAACGCTATAAATCAATGGATACGGCAGTAATCGTCTCAACAGGCCCTAGTCTAGACAAACAACTTAGTACGCTCAAAAAATTTGCTCCTTATGTTACCGTTATTAGTCTTGACGCCTCTTATCCGATACTATTAAAACACGGAATTAAACCAGACTATGTAACTTCTATCGAGCGCGTAGAGGCAACGTCTAGCTTTTTTAAACATAAAAACAAAAAATTTGACGAAGATATTTATTTTATAGTCGCCTCATTAACCCACAAACAGACGATAAAAAATATCCTACCGCGCCGTCTAGTTCTCACTATGAGGCCTCAACAAAACGAAACGGCGTTTAAGCTAAGAAAATACGGCTACTTAGGGCTTGGACATTCTACAGCAAATCAAGCCTATCAGCTGGCTTACGTACTGGGGCATAAAAATATCATTTTGATCGGACAAGACTTGGCCTTTGCCCCAGACGGCAAGTCTCACGCAACAGGACACGCATTTGCTCAGGCAGACGAATATCTCTATATTAAAGCCTACGGTGGTGAGGGCGAAGTGCGAACAACATATATTTGGGATAAATTTAGAAATCAATTCGAAGCCGATATCGAGCAATCAAACAAAAAGGAAATAACGACATACAACTGCACCGAAGGTGGCGCAAGAATAGAAGGCAGCATAGAAAAGCCGTTTTTAGAAACTTTAAAAAAGCTTTGCAAAAATAAAAAACCAAAAAATCTGCCGCATATTAAACCTACAAAAGATGAGGATATCGACAAAAATCTACTAAAAGCATATAAATTTATAGTAAAAAAGCTCAGTGTCGAGAGCGAGGCTAAGCAAATAATTGAAACAGTATTCCTAGATATCGTGCCTAAAATAGATGAGATGATAAAGCTAAGAGATGAAAATAAAATAACCAAGGAACTTTTCCCGCAATTAGTTGAAATTTCTAACAAGATAGATAAAGCAAAAGAAACTATCTCCAGAGCTAAATTTAAGCCTTTCATTGAAAATATCGTCTCCATATCTATTTATCACCAAGAGCTAGAACTTGCTAAAATTTCTGTAGCCCCAAGCGATACGGTAATGCAAAAAGTAAATAAATTGATCGAGTGGACTGAAATGCATAAATACTGGCTATTTTCAGCTGCAGGCGGACTAAATGCCGAAATAGAAGTCACAAAAAAAGCATCTAAAAATTTGGTTAGGGAATTAAAAAAACGAAATCTCATAACTAAAAATGAGATCGGGAAAGCTAAAGAAGATTTTAAATTGTCTTTTTAGGCTTTTAAAAAGGCTAGACCTTTGTGATTAATATTTTTTAGTAGCGACCTCCTTGGCAAACTGGATTGCTGCGTAAAACAGATACAAATTTAGATTTTTTAGGCGCATCAATCTACATGCCGTGCTTATTTGTTTTACTACATTTCAGAAAGGTAAGGGAATTTTGTAGTCAAATTTGTCTATATCTTTGTTTAATTGCCTGCCTTAAAGCACTTAAAATACCGAGTCAGTCAAGTTGTTTTTTGAAATAATCAAATAGATATAGCAAAAGAAGAATAAGTCCTAGATCAATAAACAAATCTAGGACTTTAGTTTGCGTATTATAAACACACTCGCCAAATACTAGTTTAGTAAAGCCCAAAATAGCCTTACTTCACTAGAAACGTTTAATACTACTGAAGTAGTCTTAGGACGTTTTTCCAGCTACGCGGGATAAATCCCGCTTCGCGTAGAAGTGCTTTCGACTACTGGAGTAGTCTTAGAACGTTTTGCTGAACTGAGTTAGCTTGGCTCATAGCATAACTTCCTGACTGTGCAAGGATGTTAAACTTAGAGAAGTTTGCTGACTCGGCAGCGAAATCAACGTCTCTGATTTGAGATTCAGCTGATTTTACGTTTACTTGAGTAACCGTGATGTTGTTTACAGTTGCAACAAGCTGATTTTGAACAGAACCTAGATCTGAGCGGATCTGATCAAGAGTTTTTTGAGCAGACTCAGCGATATCCATAACAGCCATCGCGCCGCGTAGAGTCATAACGCCTGCTGATTGGTTAGAGCTTATATTTTTACTCATTCTTTGGAAGCCCATAGCAGTAGCCAAGTTTTTATCTATTTGACCTCTTACGTCTCTTAATGATACAGATTGTTGCGCACCGCCTTTATCACTAAATGCCTTAGAAAGAAGCGCACCGCTCATCTTAATATCGCGTCCGTCTAGACGAACTAAATTTAATCTACCAACGAAGCCAGCAGTCAAAGAAGAACCGTTCGCCTTAACGCCTTTTCCGCCAAGACCTGCACTGATGGTGCCACCCTTGATCTCTATCGCACGACCTTGTCTGCTTGTTAAAACCATTCTACCTTCGGTATTTACCGATGCTTCGACTCCAGTTTGATCTTTAACGGCATTGATAGCGTTTACCAAAGCACCGTTTGAATCGTTTGCTTTTACGTCCAAGTCGCCTATCTTAACGCCGTTGATAGTAAGAGATTTAACTAGACCGCCGCTTATTGCTTTAGATGCTACCCAAGTAACATCAAACGTAGCCCTAACGCCGGTCTTATCTGAAACCTTATTGATATTTTCTGCCAAAGCTCCTAGTCCGTTACCAAGACCAGATGAAACAGTCGCTTGCGCTACTTTAACATCGTTTACTCCGTCAACATTTAAGAACTTAAGATCAACTTTAGCAAATCCAGTTAAAAGTTTTGAGCTCTCAAATCTTGTTAGACCGATCTTATCTGACGTTGTAGCGCCGATAGAAGCCTTAACTGTTTGGTTTGAGTAAGCACCGATTTGGAACTCTTTATTAGAGAATGTTCCGTTTAGTAGCTGCTGACCGTTGAAAGACGTTGTATTACCGATATTGTCTAGCTCTTCCATTAAGCGAACGATGTCTGCTTGAAGCGCTTGACGAGACTGAGTAGTTTGACCGTCTTGAGCTGATTGAGTAGCTTTTACCTTGATAGTATCAAGAATTTTTAGCTGCTCGTCCATGGCCTTACCCGCTACTTGGATGATACCGATAGCGTCGTTACCGTTAGCGATAGCTTGGCCAAGAGCAGAAGCCTGAGAGCGAAGGCTATCGGCGATCGATAGACCAGAAGCGTCGTCCGCTGCTGTTTGGATTCTCAAACCTGAGCTTAATCTACCAAGAGAGTTAGATAACATTCTGTTGTTACCGACTGCGTTTGCGTGTGTGTTGAGTGCGTTTACGTTAGTGTTAATACGAAAACTCATTGTAAATCCTTTTAAAGTTTAGTTACGACTTCTTGTCGCACGAAAACTATATCGGACGAAATCAAAAAAACTTTAGAGGTAAATGAAAAAATTTTCAAATTTCTTTTTCGGCCAAAATTTTTGCTACAATTACCGCAAAAAATTAAAAAGGCTATATTAATGAAAAGCTTAATCATCGTGGAGTCCCCCGCGAAAGCCAAAACGATAAAAAATTTCCTCGGAAGCGACTACGATGTCATCGCATCAAAAGGCCATATCAGAGATCTACCAAAGACGGCATTTGGCATCAAGATAGAGGGCGAAAAATTTACTCCAGAATACAAAATAAGCGCCGACCACTCCGCAATAGTAAAAGAGATCAAAGAGCTAGCCAAAAACGCCGACCAAATCTACCTCGCAACCGATGAGGACCGCGAAGGAGAAGCCATCGCCTATCACATCGCCTCAGCCATCGGCAAAAAGCCGGGGAGCCTGCCTCGTATCGTGTTTCACGAGATCACCAAAAGCGCCATCGAAGCGGCTCTAAAAAACCCGCGCACGATAAATATGGATAGCGTAAATGCGCAGCAAGCACGCCGCCTGCTAGACCGCATCGTTGGTTACAAGCTCTCGCCGCTGTTAAATTTAAAAATACAAAAGGGACTAAGTGCGGGACGCGTGCAAAGCGCCGCTCTAAAAATCATCGTAGACCGCGAGCGCGAGATACGCGGCTTTAAACCGATCGAGTACCACAGTATCGACGCGGTTTTCAAAAAAGACCTCGACGCCGAGCTGGTTAAATTTGAAGAGCAAAAGATAGAAAAGCTAACGATAACAAACGGCGATAGAGCCAAATTTATCGTAGAAAATTTAAAAAACGACAAATTTAGCATCCGCGATATCGAAGCCAAAGAGCGCAAAACCGAGCCCGCACCGCCTTTTATGACCTCGACGCTGCAGCAAAGCGCGAGCAACCGCCTAGGCTTTAGCCCGAAAAAAACGATGATGATCGCGCAAAATTTATACGAGGGCGTGCAGACGCATCAGGGCTTTATGGGCGCGATAACCTACATGAGAACGGACAGCCTAAATCTCGCCAAAGAAGCCGTCGCAGCCGCGCGCGAGATGATCGAGAAAGAGTATGGCGAACGCTACCTGCCGGCGAAGGCTAAAATTTACGCCACCAAAAGCAAAGGCGCGCAAGAAGCCCACGAGGCGATCCGCCCGACGAATCTCAGCTTCACGCCAGCTATCGCCGCGCAGTACCTCGAAAAAGACGCGCTACGCCTCTACACGCTCATCTACAACCGCTTTTTAGCTTGCCAGATGAGCGCTAGCGTGAGCCAAACGCAAAACGTGTTCGTCGCGGGCGCAAAGGGCGAGTTTAAAATAAGCGGCCGCAAGGTACTGTTTGACGGATTTTACCGCGTTTACGGCGATATGGATAAGGATAAAATTTTACCCGACATAAAAATCGGCGACGATATGAGCCTGCAAAGCATCAAAAGCTCGCAGCACTTCACCGAACCGCCGTCTCGCTACTCGGAGGCAGGGCTCGTTAAAAAGCTAGAGAGCCTAGGCATCGGACGCCCTAGCACCTACGCGCCGACCATCTCGCTACTGATCTCTCGCGACTACGTCAAAGTCGAGAAAAAACAGCTCGTACCAAACGAGATCGCCTTTACGATGATGGGCGTTTTAGAGGAGCATTTTAGCGATATCGTCGATAGCGAATTTACGTCGAATATGGAAGAAAAGCTCGACCACGTCGCAGAAGACAAGGCCGACTGGCAAAAGCTTTTGAGCGATTTTTATCATCCGTTTATGGATAAAATTTCGGCGGGCAAAACGGGCATAAAAAGCCAAAAGGTCGCCACTCCGATCGGCGAAAAGTGCCCCGAGTGCGGCGGCGAACTGCTACTGCGAAAAGGACGCTACGGCGAGTTTATCGCGTGCGGAAATTTCCCGAAATGCAAATACTCGCGCAATATCGCAAAGGAAGGGCAAGGCGCGCAGGAAGGCGAAGTACCCGCAAAACCAAAAAAAGAGCTGAAAAAGATCGACGTACCGTGTCCAAAATGCGGCGGCGACATCGTCGAACGCATCAGCCGCAGGGGTAAATTTTACGGCTGCGCAAACTACCCCAAATGCGACTTCGTCTCAAACTACGAGCCGGTCGCCGAAAAATGCGACGAATGCGGCGGCGATATGATCAAAAAAGAGCTAAAAAAAGGGACGTTTCACGAGTGTACAAAATGCAAGAAAAAGGTACAAATCGCGGAGCAATAACGGCGGCTTGTCTTTTTGGTTTATACTTCGTTAGAAATTTCGCCGAAGCTCGGTTACATACTGCTTGTATGCGCCCTCGCTCGGCTCATTTCCGCCTCGTCTAAACGCAAAAATACGTCGCCTTATAGATTGCAACTCAGAAATTTTAAATTTAAACATAAAAACGATAAGGCAAAGTATCGCGAGATGATTTTTCGAGTTTTTGAAGCAAAATTGAGCGTGCGCTAGGCATATAGCCTGCGGAGCGAAAATTTT
>CAUUAH010000039.1:0-12774 GCA_963542985.1 uncultured Campylobacter sp.
TTGCCGCTTTTTATTTTCTACTTTAATGCGTTAAATTTATCTGTATTCATAACCTTATAAAACGAAAGAAACCTGCGAGTAGTGAAATTTCAAGGCGGCGAGTAACCGCCAAATTTTAGGTTATTTATTTTTAGTAGAGCGGTACATCGGATGCTGGTAGTCGTTCCTCTCGCAACCCGTAGCTAAAAGCGCAAACATCAAAACAAGCGCGCTTAGTATAACTTTTCTCATCTTCTCCCTTTATTGAATTTCATTTTCGAGCTATTATAGCAAATTTCGCCAAATTACCAAAATATCCGCGGTTAAATTTGACGAAATTTGGACTGGCTATTTTGCGTCAAATTCGTCGCAGTTTTGTAGGAGCCGAGTAGTGTATACGTCAAATTTGCCAAGTCCCCCGCATACGATAAATTCGCGCTCGCAGGCAAATTTCCTCGCCGAAATTTATCCCGTCTCGCGACGCCCCGAGCCGTAATATATTAAATTTTTATCCAAAAAAAAGTAGAATATCACATCTTAAATTTAAGGAAAAATCCGTGTTGCAAGCATTAGCGCTTAGATATAGACCGCGAAATTTTAGCGAGCTCGTAGGCCAGGAGGCCGTCAGCACCAGCCTCACGCACGCTCTGGACGAGAGCCGCCTCACCCACGCCTACCTTTTTTCGGGGCTTCGCGGCAGCGGTAAGACATCAAGCGCTAGGATATTTTCAAAGGCGCTGGTTTGCGATCACGGCCCGACTAGCCAGCCCTGCGAGCAGTGCGCCAACTGTATCGCCGCAAACGAAGGCCGTCACATCGATATCATCGAGATGGACGCGGCCAGCCACCGCGGTATCGACGATATAAAGGGGCTCATCGAGCAGACCAAGTACGCTCCGGCGATCGCGCGCTTTAAGATTTTCATCATCGACGAGGTGCACATGCTCTCCACGCCCGCGTTTAACGCGCTGCTAAAGACGCTCGAGGAGCCGCCACCCTACGTTAAATTTATCCTAGCTACGACCGATCCGCTCAAGCTTCCGGCCACCGTGCTATCGCGCACGCAGCATTTTAGATTTCGCCAGATCTCGCGCCCGGACGTCGTCGCGCATCTTGATTTTATCCTAAACCGCGAAAACGTCCCGCACGAAAAAGAGGCTCTCGAAATCCTCGCTCGTAGCGGCGCAGGCTCGCTGCGCGACACTCTCACGCTGCTAGATCAGGCCATTATCTACGCCAAGGGCGAGCTCACGCAAAGCGCCGTCGCGCAGATGCTGGGACTCCTTGATCCGCAGCGTATAGAGGAGATCTTGGCACTCGTTATGAGCGGTGACAAATCAGCCGTAAGCGCGGCGGTAGCGCAGCTAGAGAGCTATGACGCCGAGATGGTGATAGATGAGATAACGGCAAATCTAAAGGCAAATTTCCTCGCGCAAAGCCCGAAATACTCGCTGCTTTTGTACGAGAGATTTTTTAGAATCCTCTCGCAGGCTCGCTCGATGCTAAGCGTCAGTAGCGACGGCGGATTCGTGCTTGGCGTGATGCTTTTTATGATGATCGAGGCGATAAATCTAAAATCGATCGACGAGATGATAGCCGTAGACGCGAGGGGAAAATTTGCGGATTCGCAGGCGTGTTCGGCTTCAAATTTCACGAGCGGACGAGGCGAAGCGGCTAAATTTGTGGCTCCTACCCAGACGGGTCAAATTTCGCCCTCTGCAGAGGAGTCAAATTTCACGGGCGCAAATGCGGTTAAGCCTGCTAAGCAAAACAGCGCGACTGAGGGGCGAAATTTTAACGCACAGGCTTTGGATAGCTCGGCAAATTTGAGCACACAGGCGCCACAGGAGCCAGGCAGCCAAACCCACACCGCGAAAATCCCAAATCCCGCTTACGAGGCGTTTTTGGCCAAAATTTACGACCGCAGCTTTGATCTTGGCGAGTGTTTTAAAAACTGCATCGAGTTTTTGGAGTTTTCGGACGGCTGCATGAGCCTAGCATCAAGTGCGGCGGGCGAGGATCAGCGGCGGCTTCGCGATGGCTCGAAGGTGATTTTGCAGATTTTGCGCAGTCTTTTTGGCGAGAGCGCAAAGATAAAGATAACCCCCAGGCAAAGCTCCGAAATAGGGGCGCAAGAGCAAAAGGGCTCGGCAAATTTGGATGACGAGTGCGGTGGTGCGGCAAAATCTGAGAGCAATGAGGTGACGCCAAACCAGGCTGGCTCCAAATTTGACTCGGACGTCGCGCCGGAAAATTTAAGCCAAAACGCCCAAGTGCAGGAGCCCTCAAATTTGACTAGAAATTTGTTTGTAGGCGGTAGCGAGGAGGGAACAGTTGCGCCCTCGGAGCAAAATTTAGACGCCAAATTTGAAAGCGGCGAGCGGGGCGAGCAAACGCAAAATTTGACGCCGCAAATGCAAGCGGATATTTTTCAAACGGCTAACGACTCGGCGCCGAGCACGCAAGCTAATAGCGACTCACTCAGCGATAAAACCACGCCTTTAAATTTAAACGAAAATGCGGCAAATTTGACGCAAAACTCGCAGACGAATTTAAAACATCCAGCCGAGCCTAAATTTGCGCCTGATTTTGAGAGCATGCGCGACGATACGCACGATTTTAACGAGGCGTATTCGCTAAAATTTAAGAGCGACGACGACGCCCAAGCAGGGGCGGATCTAGCGTTTTTAGATGATGAGCTAAGACGACTAGAGAGTCAAAACTCCGCAAAAACGGAGCAAAAACCAAGCGCCGCGGCTAAATTTAACCAAAACAGCGCGTCGCAAACGGCTACTTTTGGCGAGCCGCCGTTTGATCCGGACGACGTGAGCGAGATGTTTAGCGAAGCGGCAGACTATGATGACGGCCTTTTTGAGCAAGACGCAAGCGAGCCTGCAAACGCCGACGTAAGGCAAAATTTAGATACGTCAAATTTAAGCGGCGAGAAGTTTCAAAACGAAGAAAATTTTGAAGGCTCGTTCTCAAGCGAGGCAAATTTGAATGCTCAAAATCCTACGTCAAATTTGGTCGCAAAAACTCGAGCCGATCCTAAAGCCGCAAAAAATCAAGCGGTTTTAAAAGAAGCTAAACGACTGTTTGGAGAGCCTAGTTTGGAGAATTTGAATTAAAGAAAGAGCCTGAAATGGGCTCTTTTAAATTAAAATTTGTATGTGTAGCCTAGATACAAGACAGTGTTTGTCTCTTTTGTGTTATAGCTATAAAATGTTTTGTCCGCTTTGAAGCCTAACTCTATTGCGTTGTTTGCGTCAAGGGAGTATTCACCGCCAAATTTACCTCCCAAGATCCAGCCACTTGCGCTATCGCTGTCGCAATACGTATCATTGGCTATCAATTGGTTTTTTAGTTTTGAGTAGCCTGCGTAGCCGCCTAGGACTAATTTAAAGTCTTGCACGACGGTGGGCGTATAATCGGCGCCGATTAAGAATTTATGCGTATTCCATTTGAAAGCAAAAGAACCGCTTTCGTCTTCTCCTTGTTTTTTGACTTTAAAATCATATATGTATGCTCCGTAAACTTTAAATACGTTAAAATCGTAGCCGCCTTTTATTCCTAGTCCGAACTGTGCTTTTTTTAAAGGATCGCTATCTTGAGATTTTATTTTTGAACCAAAGGAGTAGTCTCCCTCCAAGCCCAAAAACAGGCCTTCTGCCATAGCTAAAGTGCAGGATAAGCCAATCCAAAGGGCAACCTTAGAGACAAAATGTTTCATCCGTGTCTCTTTAATATAAAATAAAGGTGTATTATAAAATTAAATACATTAAACAACTTTGAGTGATTTTAGTTGATTGTGATTGTGCTGATAAAATATGAATTTATAAAGAACATATGAAAATAAGTCGGTTTTTTGGACCGACTATTCGTTTAGGATCGAAAGAAGTTCTTTGTTGTCTTTAGTTTTTAGCATCTTGGCGTATAAAAACTTAAGTGCCTCTACATCGTCCATCGTCGCGATCGCCGAGCGGATAGCCCAGATTTTTTGCAGTTCGTCCGGTTTTTGCAGTAACTCTTCTTTTCTGGTGCCTGATTTTAGTACGTTGATGGCCGGGTAAATACGGCGGTCGGAGATGTTGCGATCTAGCACGATCTCACTGTTGCCCGTGCCTTTAAACTCCTCAAAAATTACCTCGTCCATACGCGAGCCCGTGTCGATGAGTGCGGTAGCGATGATGGTGAGGCTGCCGCCGTGCTCGATGTTTCGCGCCGCGCCGAAAAAGCGCTTAGGCTTATGCAGTGCGTTTGCGTCCACGCCGCCGGTTAGCACCTTGCCGCTTGGCGGAGTTACGGTGTTGTAAGCGCGCGCTAAGCGGGTGATGCTATCTAGCAGGATGATGACGTCCTTGCCCATTTCTACGAGGCGTTTGGCCTTTTCGATGACGAGTTCGGCGACGCGCACGTGGTTCATAGCAGGCAGGTCAAACGTCGAGCTAAATACCTCGCCTTTTACGCAGCGCTGCATGTCGGTGACCTCTTCTGGACGCTCGTCCACGAGCAAGACCATGAGATGCGACTCCGGGTGGTTGCGCGCGATGCCGTGGGCTAGCTCTTTCATGAGCTCGGTTTTACCGCTTCTAGGAGGTGCGACGATGAGGCCGCGCTGACCCTTGCCAAGGGGCGTAAAGAGATCTAGCACGCGGCCCGTTAGCTTCATCGGGTCGTATTCGAGGCGTAGTTTTTCCGTCGGGAAAAGCGGAGTTAGGTTGTCAAATAGCGGGCGCTCTTTGGCCTCGATTAGCGGCATATAGTTTAGCGCTTCGATTTTTAGCAGGGCGTAGTATTTTTCCTGATCTTTTGGTTCGCGTACTTGACCCGTCACGATGTCGCCCACGCGCAGAGCAAATTTGCGAATTTGAGAGTTTGAGACGTAGGCGTCGTTTGAACTGTCGCTGATGTTTGCGTCCACGGCTCTTAAAAAGCCGTAGCCGTCGGGCATAATCTCTAAAATGCCCGTAAAAAGTATAAATCCGCCTTGTTTGGTTTGGGCTTTTAGTATCTCAAATATCAAATCCTGCCTGCGAAATTCGCGCGGATTTTCGACGCCTACGCTGTTTGCTATCTGCACTAGCTCGTCTAAGCTTAGCATTCTTAGTTCTTCGATTTTGTGGCCGTCGACGGGGATATGAGTGCGCGAGTTTGGATATTTTTTGGTCGTTTTTTGATTTTCCTGCGCCGAATTTGCAGGCTGGGTTGCGTTATTTTCCATTGTGTCCTCTTTAAAATTACGGAATAATTTTGTAGATAAATTTAAGTTTCAAAAGAAGTTTTGAAAGCCCGCATTTTATAAAATTTTGGCTTTGATGTCAAGAAGTGATATAATCTCGCCAAAAATGAAAAGGAATCTCAAAATGATGGATTTTAAAGACGGTAAGCGCGAAAAAACGATAATAAAAACCGCGCTTATCGGCATAGTTACAAATTTTTTCTTAGCCGCGGCGAAAATTTTTATCGCCATGGTCTCAAACTCGGTCGCGCTCATATCAGACGCCGTAAATAACCTCAGCGATGCAGGCTCAAGTATCATCACGATATTTGGCTCAAAACTAGCTAGCAAGATGCCTGACGAAGACCACCCCTACGGCTACGGCAGGACCGAGTATATCGCGGTCTTATCGTTTCGGTTATAGTGCTGATGCTGGGATTTCAGTTTCTAAAAACTTCGGTCGAAAACATCTTCGCGCCGGAGCCGACAAATTTTACGATGCCGTTTTTGGCGTTTTTATTCTGTGCGATATTCGTCAAATTTGCGCTTGGCTTTTACTACAAAAAGATCGGCCAACAGACCAAATCTATCTCGCTTAGAGCTGTCGGTCAGGAGGCTCTGGGCGATGCGATCATATCGTGCGTGATCTTGGTTTCGGCCGCGCTTTCATACTTCGCCGACATCCAGATAGACGGCTACGCGGGCGCTTTGGCGTCGCTTTTTATTATCATAAACGGCGTACTTTTGATAAAAGAAACCTTTGATAAAATCATAGGTCAGCGCGTCGAAAAAGAGATCAGCGACGAAATTTACGCCGCCGTAAATCGCTGCGAGATCGTGCGCGGCGCATACGATTTGATCCTTCATAACTACGGTGCGCAGCGATACGTCGGTTCGGTAAACGTCGAGATAGACGAGCATTTGCCGCTTAGCGAGGTTTCGCAGAGGCTAAACGAACTTCAAATCGAAATCTATAAAATTTACAGGATATATCTGGTTTTTGGCGTTTATAGCGTGAATTTGGGGCAGGACGAAAGCCACACCTGCGTGGCAAATTTTCTCTCGGAGTTTAGCAGCGTGCGCGGATTTCACGCATTTTTCATCGATAGCAAGAAAAAGAGCGTGAGATTTGACGTGGTGGTCGATTTTGCCGAGAAAAATCTAGGCGAACTGCGCGCCCAGATCGAGCACAAAGTCGCGCTAAGCTTTCCCGGATATAAAATTTTCATCGTGATAGATAGGGAGTTTGCGTGAAATTTGGGGCCAAATTTAGCTACTTGGCGTGGCCGGAGCGGACTTTTTGGAGCGCAAATTTGGGTGGCGATTACGCTATAATCGTAAAAATTTAAAGGATAAAGCATGAACAAATTTATTTTCGCTTCGCTGGCTTGTGTGCTCTGCTACGGTGCGGCGTTTGGCTTTGATTTAATGGGGTTTGTTAAAGATACTATAGGTATCGAAAGCGGGGTTGCGGCGGGCTTTAGCAGGGATGACCAACGAGAGGTTGTCAAAGATGACATTTATAAGCTAATGTGGCAAGACGGCGAGGATATATATCAAGGTACTTACGACGAAGCAGTAAAATACTGTGAAAATTTAAATTTTGCGGGCTTTGAGGACTGGCGCTTGCCTACGATAAATGAGCTTTTAAGCATCACGGACGATACTAAGTATAACCCTGCGATAAACAAAGCCTTTAAAAACGTCGCATACGAGATAAATGACAAAGGCGAGAAAGACCATGGCTGGTACTGGAGCTCTACTAAGTATACCGGCGGCTCGTCTAACGCGTGGTTCGTGCTTTTCAAGGGCGGCAGCGGTGGCTGGAGCGTCGTTTCTGATCGCGGCTTCGTGCGGTGCGTCCGGGACTATTGATTTTTGAAAATTTAGATAAAGGAAAAAGCATGAAAAGATATATAGCCGCTTCTTTGCTGCTTTGCGGACTGCTAAATGCAGAGGCGCTAAGCCCTACGTGTTATCGAGATAACGATAAAAACGTAGCGGTATGTAGCGAAAAGAAGCTGGGAAGACTAATGTGGCAGGATGAGGCGCAAAATTTTCAAGGAACGTGGGATGAGGCGCAAGAGTACTGCAAGCTAGTAAGCCTAGCGGGATACAAAGACTGGAGGCTACCTACGAGAGTGGAGCTACTAAGCATAGCGGATAATAGCAGATATAACCCCGCTCTAAATACGGCCTTTAAATACATAGCAGACCCTGACTATCTGTATTATTGGAGCCAGACTACATACGCCGACGGCTCGTCTGGCGCGTGGGTCGTGGATTTCAGGTTCGGCGACGCTGGCTGGCGCGGCGTTTCTAATCGCAGCTTCGTGCGGTGCGTGAGAAATGATTGATTTAGCGGGTTATATGCCTTAAATTTGTTTTTTATAGTTAAAATTCGAGGCTGAAATTTGTAAGCATTAAAAACTCTCTCGTAAATTTGCCGGCGTTTTCAAGGTGCTGGTTTTGGCTAAATCTGATCAAATTTATGATTACGTTTATGCGTGAGCAAAACTTCTCAAATTTACCGTCAAATTCGGACGCAAACGGTAGCCGCGGCAAAGCTCGTAAAATCAAGCAAGGCTTTAGAAATTTTGCGTATAATCTAAAATCTTAAAACGAAAGAAAAAAAGTAATCGATGGGCAAATTTAAGTGCGCGCATTGCAGGGGCGAATTTGAGCGCGAGGCGCTGATAGAGCGCGGCGGGGAGCTGTTTTGCTGCGAGGGGTGCGCGGGAGTTTACGAGATACTTAACGCAAGCGGGCTTAATGAGTTTTACGAAAGGCTTGGCAAAACTACGTTAAATCCCGCCATAAGCGCAAAAAATGTGGCGCAAAAGTCGCAAGAGGATCTCGCGGCTATTTATCAAAACTACGTCAAAAACGAGAACGGATTTAACAAAATCTCGCTCATCATCGATGGCATCCACTGCTCGGCTTGCGTCTGGCTAAATGAGAAGGTTTTGTTTGCGCAAAGGGGAATTTTAGAGGTAAATATAAACTCGGTCAATAACAAAGCCCTCATCGTCTGGGACGAAAACGAGGTAAATTTGGCTCAAATTTTCGCCCTCGTCCGCTCCATCGGCTATGAGCCCTACCCATACGACGCGCAGGCTCAGGAGCACAGACTCGCGGGGCAGAGGCGCGAATTTTACGCACAGCTGCTGGTGGGCATATTTTGCACGATGAACATCATGTGGCTGGCCGTCGCGCAGTACGGCGGCTACTTCACAGGCATGCGCGCCGACGTGCGCTCTATCATAAATTTCGCCGAATTTATCCTCGCTACGCCGGTGCTTTTTTATACGGGAAGCGGGTTTTTTAGGGGCGCTTGGGGCGCGCTAAAAAACAAAACTCAAAACATGGATAGCCTTATCGTCATGGGCACGTTAGCAGCTTACATTTTCTCGATATACTCGATGTTTTCTAGGCGCGGCGAGACGTATTTCGACTCGGTTGCGATGATAATCACTTTCGTATTTATCGGCAAATATCTGGAAATCTTGAGCAAGAAAAAGGCCGCCGACACGCTCGATAATCTAAACTCGTTAAATTTAAATTCCGTTAGCGTCAAAAATGGCGATGAGATAACGCTAAAAAGCGTGCAGGAGGTGCGCGTGGGCGAACTCGTAGTCGTGCGCGTGGGCGAACGCGTGCTGCTAGACGGCATCGTCATCAGCGGCGCGGCGAGTTTTGATCTCTCTAGCCTTAGCGGCGAGAGTGCGCCTGTATATCTTAGCGCAAAAGAGGGCGAAAACGAGATAAAAAGCGGCTCCGTGTGCGTGGACGGCATGCTGGTTTATGAGGTCGGCGCCGTGTTTAGCGAGTCGGTGCTGGCGCGTATCATAAATCTGCTAGAAACCGCCGCAGCCAAAAAGCCGCGTATCCAAGCGCTAGCAGACGCTATCGCGGCGAGGTTTTCGGCTGCTATCACGGCTCTGGCGCTAGCGACGTTTGCGTTTTGGTTCTGGCGAACTGGCGAGCTCTCCGCCGCGCTCATCGTCGCGATCTCGGTCGTAGTGATCTCGTGCCCCTGCGCGCTGGGACTTGCCACGCCAGTTAGCACGCTCGTTGCGCTTGGAACGGGCTTTAGGCGCGGGATACTTTTTAAAGAGGCGCGCATCATCGAAAGCCTCGCCAAATGCGATATGGCCGTGTTTGACAAGACCGGCACGCTTACCTCGGGGCGACTTAAGGTGAGTAAATTTACGCACTCGGGCAAATTTGACGCAAGCCTACTTTTTTCTCTAGTTAGCGGCTCTACTCATCCCGTTAGCCGCGCCGTGGGCGAGTATCTGCGCGCAAATTTTAAGGATTTAAAGATTTTAGAGTTAAGCGGCTTTGAAAATATCGCAGCACGCGGCGCGCAGGCTAAATTTGGCGGCAAAAAGCTAGCGGGCGGGAGCGAGAAATTTATGCGCGAGCTAGGGCTTTATAGCGGCGAAGCGGTGCGCGGCACTAGCTATTTTTTTGCTGCAGACGGCGAGATAGCAGCGGTGTTTGAGCTAGAGGAGAGCCTAAAAGATGGCGCCAAAGAGTGCGTAGCCGCGCTAAAAAATACGGGTATGCGCGTGGCGATGCTAACGGGCGATAACGAATACGCCGCAAAGCGGGTGGCAGAGGGGCTTGGCATCGACGAAACGGTCGCAAACGCGCTGCCTACCGATAAGGCCGCCTACGTAGAGCGGCTGGCGAATCAGGGCCGAAACGTGCTGATGATAGGCGACGGGATCAACGACGCCGCCGCACTCGCGCTCTCAAGCGTGGCCGTGTGTATGGGCAGCGGAGCGGCCGTGAGCATCGCAAAAAGCGACGTCGTGCTGATGAGGGACGACCCTGCCTCGCTTGCGGCTGCGGTTGGGCTCACGCGCAGGACCTACCGCATCGTGCGGCAAAATTTGGCCTTTTCGCTCGTCTATAACGCCGTGACGATACCGCTGGCGATGGCCGGCTACGTAGCGCCCGCCGTGGCTGCTCTCTCGATGTCGCTAAGCTCGGTCGCGGTCGTGCTAAACGCGGTGCGGGCTAGGAGCGAGCGATGAGCGGGGCGGTCGTGGCGATGATGATCGGGGTCTCGACGCTGCTGGGCGCATGCGGGCTGGCGGCGCTGCTGTGGGGGCTTAAAACCAGGCAGTTTGACGACGAGCGAAAGTTTTTGGACGGGACTAAATTTGACGACGAAGATGCGCTAAACGACGCCTATGAGCTGGAGCTGCGCCGCAAAGAAAAGGGCTATAAGCCGCCTGAGTGATGCGAATTTACGCACTTTTGACTCGTCTTTGCCGCTAAAATTCGGTTATTTTGGGTTGTAAAATTTGCTGCGAAATTTGATTTTGAGCGTGGACGACATTTGCGTTTTAAATTTGACGGCGAGGGTTTCGGAGCCGAATTCGGACCGCAAATTTAATCCGTTGCGGTTAAATTCGTCGTTAAATTTCGACTAACTACGACATAATGACGGGCAAAAATTTGAGCATTGGATTTTGGCGTCTTGGACGGTAAATTTATCGTGTAAAATAGCAGAAGCGCGCAAGGCGTAAGCTTGCGGCGTAAAATCGGCTGCCATTTGCCAGCAAGCCGATCGCCAGTAAATTTAGTTTCTTATCGGCCAAATTTACTCAGTCTAGCGATGCCCCGTAGTCACATCAAGGTCTGGGCTTGACGCACCAGCCGGGTATGTCGCCTGCTTGGAGTTTGGGCGGCTTGGAGCCATTAAATTTAATCGCTGCAATCGCCGAGTGGGCGCGGCTTAATCCTAATAAATTTTTACTTTCTTACAAAAGCCTTGCTTTCGCAAGCCATCTTAATCTAATTTTAGCTTTTTAACGATATGATTCCGCAAAATTTAACAAAGGAAACAACATGAAAACGCTCGTGATCTTATCGCACCCAAATCTTGCCGCATCGCGCGTAAATAAGGCCTTATCGCAGGTAGCAAAGGCCGCCACGGACGTTGAAGTACGCCATTTGGAGGGGCTTTACGGCTTGGACATTACGCGCATAGACGCCCACACAGAGCAAGACGCGCTAGCAGGTGCCGAGCGCATCGTATTTTTGTATCCGATGCACTGGCTAAACGTACCGCCTATACTAAAAGCCTATATCGACATCGTCTTTTCGCACGAGCTGGTGGGCTCTGGCGCGCTTAAAGGCAAGGTCTTGCAGCTTGCGCTAAGCGTCAGCACTCCTCTTGGCGAATACTCTAAGCAGGGCGTGGTCGGCTTTAGCTTGGATGAAATTTTAACGCCGCTTAAGATCGCGGCAAACTACTGCGGGATGGACTTTGCCGTGCCGTTTATCAGCAGCGGATTTGAGCCAGGCGAGTTTGGCGACGATGCCATAGATGCCGCAGCCGCGCGCTTTGGCAAACTTTTACGAGGAGAGCTAAGTCCTAACGAGTATCAAATTTAGTTTCGCCCCTTGCGGCTATGAGCCAAAGTTACGATAGCGGCGGTACGGGCGGCTTTATAACCGATGAAAGCGCGGCATATCGGAGTTAAATTTATATCCGCTCGTAAAGCAAAAACTAAGCATATCCAAGCCGCACCTTAAATTTAGAATCACAAATCGTCGTATTAATTTTACATCGTCTCCGAGGCAAATTTGACTTATCGGAGACGCTAAATTTTGCTTCGTCGTCGCTAATATGCAAATTAAAAGCCAAATCCGTTAATACCTTGCGCAAGGTTGAGGCCGCTTTGCGGTTCTCTCTTAGCCTGCGATGTTAAACGTAAACTTATTTTAGGCCCTCTATATACTCGCTAACAGCCGCCATATCCTCGTCACTTAGGTTTTTGGCATGTAGTTGCATAACTTTGCCCATGCCAAATGCGTTATTTGAGCCGTCTTTGTATCCTTGTAGCGCTTTTATGCGGTCTTCTTTGCCGATGCTAGTTAGCGCAGGCACTTTATTTGCGTATTTTGTCTCCGCTTTTTCGCCGTGACAGGCCGAGCATTTTTTGTAAATGGCTTCGCCGCTAGCCGCAAATAGAGATAAATTTAGCGCCAAAACGGCGACAGCGATGCGATAGATTTTCATTTTTCGTCCTTTTTGATAGAATTTTAGACGAGATTATAGTCTTAAAAAGTTAAAAGAAAAATTATAAAAAAGTTGCAAAAATGAAGCGTCGAAGAGAGAAAAATCGGCGGAAAAGCTCCGCCGAAAGGATTATTTTAGAGTAGGGATGTACTCTGAAAGAGCGGCGATATCCTCGTCGTTAAGACCTTTTGCTAGAGGTTTCATCATCGCAGAAGACTTAAATTTATCTAGGCTACCCTCTTTGTAACCTTTTAAAGCTTCAGCAATCTCTTCTTTAGAAAGAGACGAAAGCGCAGGAACTTTGTTTAGATACATTTTTTCTGCTTTAGCTCCGTGACAGGCTTTGCATTTGTTGTAAAGGGTCGCGCCGTCGGCGGCAAATAGGCTACCAGCTAGCAATGCGGCAGCTCCTGAAACAATGATAAGCTTTTTCATTTTCAATCCTTTTTGATAAAATTGCAGGCGTATTATAGTCTTAAAAGCTAAATTTCTGTCTCTTATACACATCTCCGAGCCCACGAGACTAGCGCTCATC
>CAUUAH010000040.1:0-12651 GCA_963542985.1 uncultured Campylobacter sp.
ACTAGCTGCTGATACTCTTTTAGTTTTTTCATAAACGTCGCGGGCGGAGTGTTGTTCGTGCTTTTTAGTTCCTCGATTTTAGCCTTGATGACGTTTATCGGGCCTCTGTTTTCTTCGATAACGCATCTTTTAGACTCTAGCGTGCGCGGCATTTTTACGATCTGCTCTCTGATGGTTTTTATCTTTGCCATTCGCTCGTTTATCTGCTCGCCCGTGTTTTTTATCATGCTAAAATCGACTAAAATTTTATTATTCACGCCTTTTAGTTTTTTTATCTCTAGCGTGTCGGCTATCACGATGTTTGAGTTTGACACAAGCGTATCGATGACGACGCTTTCAGCGATTATTTCACCGCCGATAACCGATTTTATCACGGCTTTTTTGGCTTTTACTTTGCCGCCTTCTAACCTATCTATCTCGACGTTTTCTCCTTCGAAGCTGCCGATATGTACGGCGATTTTCGCCTCTTTTGCTTCGATGAGAGCTTTGGCGTGAGTTTGTCCACCGATCGTTACCTTGTTTGCTTTTACTACGGCGTTTGCGGCGACGTTTCCCTCGACGTTTACTTCGTTTGCCTCGACCGTCATGCCCGTGCCTATGGCGTCTTTCGTTAGGTCTTTTTCTTTTACGTTTAGCGTTACGTTGGTATCAAGCCCCGTATCGACAGAGCCCGTGGTTTTAAATGTGATTTCATTTACGTCAAGCTCGTCTTTGATATCAAAGACGCCTTTTTCCTCTTTGACATAGCCCGGTTTTTTGGCGAAAAATTTTATCCCCTCATTATCTTCTTTTGCATAGATATTTTCGGTGTGTTCGGGCATTTTAGTTATCGTGGCCTTGGCTTTTTGCGCAGGTAGGAAATTCCCCCTCACGTCGCGGCCGCTTGAGCCGTCTCTTAGCTTTACGTATTCGATTATGAGCTCATTTTCGACGACTCCGAGCAGATAGCCCCTGTTTGCATAGTCGATCTTGTCGTTTTCATCTACGTTTCTTATTTTTGTTTTGTAGTGGTAGATTAGTGCGTCGTCCGTGGACGGAACTACGTTTACGCCTGTAGTTACGGCAAACGTATAGTCCTTGTCGATAAATTCTTTTACTCTTAAAACCGAAGAAATTTTAGCAACCTCTTCTAGCATCGTTTTGTTCCTGATGCCAACCAGGATGCCTACTTTTATCAGCTTTTTGTAGATGAAATTTATCAGCTTTTTGTCAAATTCTTTAAAATAAACCGTGTCGGCGTTTTGCGAAACGGTGGCTAAAATTTTGGTCAAATTTTTGTTTGCATTTACCGAAACATTAGGCAAAGGCGTAGGTTTTGCGCGCCTAACGTCGTAAAATTTAACTAGATAGCTTTGCTTGATACTCTCAACTCTATCTACGTAAAATTTATCGTTATCAAAGACACTTAGCTTGTCTTCGGCGATTTGTCTAGGTTGGCTCTCGCCTACCACCTTGCATTCGGTTTTGATTTCCATGATATCAAAATCTATAAATTTGCTATCGACGCCGAAGCTTTTTACTAAATTTAATATCTCGCCGTACGGGTTGGCGGCCTCGACCTCCATCTCGGCTAGGAAGTTTTGCTGCGCGTTTTGGTTTTCTGGCACGTGATACTCTCGCGTTATTTTTATTTTTGCGAGATTATCTCTAAAATTTCATTAAAAACTCTTGATTTTACGTCTTTTAAAACTAAATTTGCCTATCATTGCGCTAAAAATTTACTAGGATTTTCGTGTTTATCAAGGGCTTTTTTTCAAACAGCATCGGCATCATGGTTTCGCGAGTTTTAGGGCTCGTGCGCGACCTGCTCACGGCTTCTACTTTGGGAGCCGGCATTTACAGCGACATATTTTTCATCGCGTTTAAGATACCAAATTTACTGCGCCGTATCTTTGGCGAGGGGGCTTTTGCCAATGCTTTTTTACCAAATTTTACGAAATCAAACAAAAAATCGCTCTTTAGCGCCGAGATTTTTTTTAAATTTCTAGCCTTTATCGGCGTTCTCACGCTTTTGGTAAATTTATTCGCTCCGTTTTTTACCGCCGTTATCGCCACGGGCCTAGCGCCTAGCGACATAAACGAAGCCGTCCCGCTCGTAAAAATCAACTTTTACTACCTAGCGCTCATCTTTGCCGTTACTTTTTTAGCCTCGCTTTTGCAGTACCGCGGGCACTTTGCTACGACGGCGTTTTCGACGGCGCTGTTAAATTTAGCCATGATCGGTTCTTTGATTTTGGCTCGCGGACAAGAGCCTAAAATCGTAGCTTATTATCTGAGTTTCGGCGTCGTTGTAGGCGGCATTTTGCAGCTCATCGCGCACCTTATCGCGCTCAAATTTAACGGCGTCTCAAAGCTCTTTTTCGGTGGCTTAGTTAAATTTGCTCGTGGCAAAAGAGCCGATACGAAGGGTTTTTTTAGCAACTTTTTCCACGGTCTAGTCGGATCATCCGCGATGCAGCTAAGCTCGTTTATGGATACGTGGCTGGCGTCGTTTTTGGCGGCTGGCTCGATCAGTTATCTTTTCTACGCCAACCGCATTTTTCAGCTGCCTTTAGCGATATTTGCGATCGCGCTCTCAACCGCGCTTTTTCCTAAAATTACGCGCCAGATCAAGGCCGGTAACGAAGCCGAAGCTCTAAAATGGATGCGAAAAAGCTTTGAAATTTTATATTTCCTGCTCTTTGCGGCGGCCATTGGCGGCATTATTTTGGCTCAGCCCATCATCAAGCTGCTTTTTGAGCGCGGAAGCTTCACGCAGGCCGATACGGCGGCGACCGCGAGCGTTTTGGCCGCTTATATGATCGGGCTTTTGCCGTTTGGACTTGCTAAACTTTTTTCGCTTTGGCTTTATGCGCATTTACAACAAAAGCTAGCCTCCAAAATCGCCGTTATCACGCTCGTTTTTAACCTCGTTTTGGCCGTTGTTTTGATGCAAATTTACGGCGCTTTCGGACTGGCTCTAGCTAGCTCGCTGGGCGGTTTTTTGACGCTAGCTTTAAACGTCAAATTTTTTGGGATAAGGAAATTTTTAGCTATAATTGAGCCTAAAAAACTAACGCTTTTAAGCGCGGTTCTGGCTTTAGAGGCAGTGATTTTGATATTTTTAAGGAAATTTTTAGATGCAAATTTTTGATAGCGTAAAGAGAAAAAAAGTGGAATTCGAGCCCGTAAAAAGCGACTTTGTGCGCATTTACGTCTGCGGGCCGACGGTTTATGACGATGCGCATTTGGGGCACGCTAAAAGCGCGATTAGTTTTGATCTACTTAGGCGCACGTTAAGCGAGCTTGGCTACAAGGTCAAATTCGTGCGAAACTACACCGATATAGACGATAAAATTTTAAAGAAAATAGCGGAAAGCGGCGAGAGTCTGGAGGCAATCACGGATAGATATATCGCAAGCTACGAGCGCGATATGAGCGCGCTTAACGTGCTTGAGCCAGACGTCAAGCCAAAAGCGACGCAGACGCTAAAAGAGATGATAGAGTACATCGAAATTTTGCTAAAAAATGGCTTTGCTTACGAGATCGCGGGCGACGGCATCTACTTTGACACCGCAAAAGACGCGGAGTATCTAAGCCTGAGCGGTAAATTTGACACCGAGGCAAACGTCGCTCGCGTCGAGTCAAATTTACAAAAAGAGGACAAAAAAGACTTCGTGCTATGGAAATTTGATGAGAAATGGTACGAAAGTCCGTTTGGCCGCGGTCGGCCCGGCTGGCACACCGAGTGCGTCGCGATGATAAAAAAGCACCTATCTAGCGGGGAAAAATTTGAGATCGATATCCACGCGGGCGGGCTTGATCTGCTCTTTCCTCATCACGAAAACGAGGCCGCGCAGTGCCGTTGCGCCGAGCATAAAAGCCTGGCTAAATATTGGCTTCACAACGGCTTTATCCAAGTAAATAACGAAAAAATGAGCAAGAGCCTCGGAAATAGCTTTTTTGTTAAAGACGCGCTAGAGCGAAATTTGGGCGAAGCGGTGAGATTTTATCTGATTTCTAGCCACTACAGAGCGAATTTTAACTTTAGCGAAGACGATCTAAACGCGGCAAAAAAGCGCCTAGATAAAATTTACCGCCTAAAAAAACGAGTTTTGGGTGCGGCGGCAAATTTGAGCGCAAACGATAAATTTAAGAGCGAATTTATGTCCGCGATGGGGGACGATCTAAACACCTCAAAAGCCCTTGCTAGCGTAGACGAATTCGTCCGCAACGCAAACGACGATCTAGACGCAAATCCTAAAGACAAGGCCAAAAAAGGCGAAATCGCGGCAAATTTGGAGCTGATAGCGCGGGTGCTCGGCATCTTGCAAGTAGACGTGTTTGAGTATTTTCAGTTTGGCGTGAGCGACGAAAAGCGAGCCTATATCGAGGATCTCATAAATCAAAGAAACGAAGCCAAAAAAGCCAAAAACTACGAGCTATCGGATAAAATCCGCGATATGCTAGCCGCAAACGGCATCAGCCTCATGGATACGCCAAACGGTTGCATGTGGGAAAAAATATGAAACAGATGAGCCTAAAAGAGGTTTTGCGGCGGTTTGCGCCCTATTTTAGGGATTATATTTCGTATTTTATCATCGCAATCGCCGGCATGCTGATGGCTAGCGGCGGCACTGCGGCGTCGGCGTGGGTGATCGAGCCGGTGCTAAATAAAATTTTTATCGAAAAAAACAAAGACCTGCTTTATCTTTTGCCCTACGCCATCATCGCGATTTACGTTTTAAAGGGGCTCGGGACGTTTTTACAGGCGTATTTTACGGCGTATATCGGGCAGGATATCGTAAGGAGATTTCGCGAGAAGCTACTAAAAAACCTGCTAAATTTGGATATGAAGTTTTTTAACGACTACCGCACGGGCGAGCTAATAAGCCGAAATATCAACGACATAGACCGCATCAGAAGCATCGTTAGCTCCATGATCCCAGAGCTCATCCGCGAGGCTATCACGATCGTTGGACTGCTTTGCGTAGTGCTTTATCAGAGCTTGCAGCTTGCGTTTTTTGCGCTAGTTATCATGCCGGCAGCCGTCTATCCGCTCTCAAGACTCGCAAAAAAGATGAAAAAAATCTCCCGCGCCTCGCAGGAAAAGACCTCCGACATCAGCTCGAAGCTGAGCGAAATTTTTACCAACATCGAAATCATCAAAGCAAACAACGCGCAGGAGTTTGAGCACGCCAAATTTACCGACGAAAACGCTAAATTTTTCAAGCTAAATTTAAAAAGCGTAAAAGTAAACGAGATGGTAAGCCCGATGATGGAAATTTTCGGATCCGTGGGCGTCGCGGCAGTCGTCATCATCGGCGGCAAAGAGGTCATAGACGGAAATTTGACGATGGGAAGCTTCTTTTCGTTTCTAACCGCGCTTTTCATGCTTTATACGCCCATTAAACGCATTTCAGGCCTTTATAACAAGATGCAAGACGCCGTGGTCGCGGCAGAGCGAACCTTTGAGCTACTTGATAAAGAGCCTCAAATTTTAAGCGGCGACAAGCCCGTACCGGCTGAAATAAATTTGATAAATTTTAAAGACGTCAGGCTAAACTACGACGACAAAGAGGTGCTAAAAGGCATAAATCTAAGCGCGAGCAAGTCTCAAACCGTAGCGCTCGTGGGCAGTAGCGGCGGCGGAAAAAGCTCGATCGTAAATTTGCTTATGAGATTTTACGACGCAAACGGCGGAGCGATCGAGATAAACGGCGAAAATATCAAAAATTTTGATCTGGGTTCGCTTAGACAAAATATCGGACTCGTGACCCAGCGCGTCTATATCTTTAACGACACGGTCGCAAACAACGTCGCCTACGGCCGCGAATACGACGAAGCCAAGGTGCAGCTCGCGCTAAAAACGGCAAACGCGTATGATTTTGTGTCAAATTTACCCCAGGGCGCGCAGACGGTGCTAAATGAATTTGGCACCAATCTCTCGGGCGGCCAGCGTCAGCGTATCGCCATCGCCCGCGCTCTTTACGACGATCCGCAGATTTTGATATTTGACGAGGCTACGAGCGCCCTAGATAACGAAAGCGAGCAGCAGATAACCAAAGCCATCGCGAATTTACAAAAAGAAAAGATAATATTTATCATCGCGCACCGCCTAAGCACGGTGCAAAATGCCGATAAGATCGCCGTTATCAGCGGCGGAAAAGTGGTCGGTTTTGATACCGACGAGGCGCTTAGCAAGAGCTGCGAAATTTACGCGAAACTAAAAGGCGAAGCCCTTGTTTAAGCCTAAATTTGATAAAATCGCTCAAAATTTAAGGATAAAATTTGAATTACGAAACGCTAAAGTCCATATTTTTTAAATTTGACCCCGAAACCGCTCACAAAATCGTCGAAAAAACGCTAAGTATCTCAGACTGCGTATTTCCGGGCCTTTATAGCATCGTCGCCAAAAACTGCGTCGTCACGGACGCGGCTCTTTCGCAAAATTTGCTGGGAACTAGCTTTTTAAACCCCGTAGGAATCGCCGGCGGCTTTGACAAAAACGCCACCATGCTACGCCCGCTAGCCGCGCTCGGGTTTGGGCACGTAGAGTTTGGTACCGTGACGCCAAAAGCGCAAGAGGGCAACGCAAAACCGCGCCTTTTTCGCCTAATCGAAGAAGAGAGCATCCAAAACGCGATGGGCTTTAACAACGAGGGCGCAGACGCCCTTGGCGCGCGCGTCGGCAAACTATATCCGTTTGCGATACCGCTTTTTGCCAACATCGGCAAAAACAAAATCACTCCCAATGAAGAAGCGATAAAAGACTACGAAATTTTAGTCGCTAAATTTAACGAAATTTGCGACTGCTTCGTCATCAACGTCTCCTCGCCAAACACCCCGAACCTACGCGAACTGCAAGAAGAAAGCTTTGTAAAAGATCTATTTGCGCGCCTATTGCCGATCGCAAAAAAGCCGATAATCTTTAAAATTGCGCCCGATATGGACGACGACAAGGCCGTGCAGATCTGCAAAACGGCCGTAGAATGCGGCGCAAAAGGCGTCATCGTAAATAATACGAGCGTGGATTATTCGCTATCAAAGTCGCCAAATTTACAAAATTTCGGCGGACTAAGCGGCAAGGTTATCGCCAAGCGCTCTCGCGAGCTTTTTAGCGTGGTAGCTAGCGAACTTTACGGCAAGACGGTTTTGATCGCAAGCGGCGGCATAGACAGCGCCGAGGAGGCATACATGCGCATAAAATCGGGCGCAAATTTGGTTCAAATTTACACCTCCTTTATATTCAAGGGCCCAAACATCGCAAAACAGATAAACGAAGGTATTTTAAAGCTTTTAAAAGAGGATAATTTCGCCTCGATTAGCGAAGCGGTGGGCTGCGATATAAAAAACAAAATTTAAGGAAATTTATGCTTATAAAATACTCCAAAACAAAGCTCAAAAACGGCTTTGAGATCTATCATATACCCGCTAGCAAGGGCTCTAGTGTCATCAGCGTGGACGTGTTTTACCGCGTAGGCTCGCGAAACGAAACCATGGGTAAAAGCGGCATCGCGCACATGCTAGAGCATCTAAATTTTAAATCCACGAAAAATATGAAAGCGGGCGAATTTGACGAGATCGTAAAGGGTTTTGGTGGCGTAAATAACGCTAGCACGGGCTTTGACTATACGCATTATTTCGTCAAATGCTCAAAGGGCAACCTAGACGAGGCTCTTAGGCTTTACGCCGATATAATGGAAAATTTGAGCCTAAAAGATAAAGAATTTCAGCCCGAGCGCGACGTCGTGACCGAGGAGCGCAGATGGCGTACAGACAACTCTCCGATCGGTTTTTTGTACTTTACGCTCTTTAACGTCGCTTTTAGCTATCACCCGTATCACTGGACTCCGATCGGCTTTATCGGCGATATCAGAAACTGGAGCATAGAGGATATAAAAGAATTTCACGAGACGTACTATCAGCCGCAAAACGCGATCCTGCTAATCAGCGGCGATATCGATAAAAAAAGCGCGTTTGAGCTAGGTAAAAAGCACTTTAAAAATATAAAAAACAAAAAACCGCTACCAAAACTCCACTGTATCGAGCCCGAGCAAAACGGCGCAAAAAGGGCTGAAATTTACAAGGATAGCGAGGTAGAGATGCTAGCGCTTGCCTTTAAGATCCCGCCGTTTAATCACGAAGATCAGCCTGCGTTAGGCGCGCTAGCGGAGTATCTAGGCAGCGGACAAAGCTCTGTTTTGCAGCGCGTTTTGATAGACGAAAAGTGCCTCGTAAACAGCGTAGACGTCTATAATATGAGCAATATCGACGAGAGCTTGCTCATCGTGCTAGCCGTTTGCAATCCCGGCGTCAAGGCAGAGGCCGTAGAGGACGAGATCTGGCGTGTGCTAGAAAACGCAAAAACGCAAAAAATAGACGAAGACGAGATAACCAAGATAAAAAATAGCTTAAAAAGCGATCTTATTTACTCGCTAGATAGCGCGTCGAAGGTGGCGAATTTATACGGCAGTTATCTCGTTAGAGGCGATATAAAGCCGCTTCTTGAGCTGCCTGAAAAAACAGCCGCGCTAAAACCTGCCGATCTAAACGAAATTTGCAAAAAATACGCGAGAAAAGAAAAATCCACGACGATCATCCTAAGAAAGGAAAAAAGTGAATAAAAAAACAATAATGGGTGCTATGACGGCGCTGATTACGCCTTTTAAAGACGGTAAACTAGACGAAATCGGTTATGAAAAATTAATCAAAAGACAAATCGCAAACGGCATCGACGCGGTCGTACCCGTAGGCACCACAGGCGAGAGCGCGACACTAACGCACGACGAGCATAGAATCTGTATCGAGATCGCCGTAAATACCTGCAAAAACACCGGCGTAAAAGTACTTGCCGGTGCGGGCAGTAACGCCACGCACGAGGCGGTAGGTCTAGCAAAATTTGCGCAAGATCACGGCGCAGACGGTATCCTCTCGGTTGCGCCCTACTACAACAAACCGACGCAAGAAGGCCTCTATCGCCACTACAAAGCAATCGCCTCAAGCGTCGAAATCCCCGTGCTACTCTATAACGTCCCGGGCCGTGTGGGCGTAGATATCCAGCCGTGCACGGTTTTTAGGCTATTTAAAGAGTGCGAGAATGTTTACGGCGTAAAAGAGGCCACCGGTAGCATCGAGCGCTGCGTCGATCTGCTCGCGCACGAGCCAGGCCTGTCCGTCATCAGCGGCGAGGACGCGATAAACTACCCTATCCTCTCAAACGGCGGCAAGGGCGTGATCTCGGTTACGGCAAATTTGCTCCCGGATGAGATCTCAAATTTGACTCACTTTGCGCTAAAGGGCGAATTTGCGCGCGCAAAAGCCATAAACGACGATCTGTATGCGGTCAATAAAATAATGTTTTGCGAGAGCAACCCGATCCCGGTCAAGGCCGCTATGTACATCGCCGGGCTCATATCAAGCCTCGAGTACCGCTTGCCGCTTTGCGAGCCGAGCGCCGAAAATCTCAAAAAAATCGAACAGACTATAAAACAATATAACATAAAAGGATTTTAATGAACTGCGAAAACGAATTTAAAGGCAAAACTCTAGTAATCAGCGGTGGAACGCGCGGTATAGGACGCGCCATCGTGGAGGAGTTCGCCGCAAAGGGCGTAAATATCGCCTTTACATATAACTCAAACGAAGAGCTAGCCAAAACCCAGGCCGCCGAGCTCGAGGCGACGTACGGCATAAAAGCCAGAGCCTACGCGCTAAATATACTCGAGCCCGAGACCTACAAAGATCTATTTTTAGAGATCGACGCAGACTTTGACCGCATCGATTTTTTCGTCTCAAACGCCATCATTTCGGGTCGTCCGGTAGCAGGCGGATATACGAAATTTATGAAACTTCGCCCTCGCGGTATCAATAACATTTTCACGGCAACCGTAAATGCATTCGTAGTCGGCGCGCAAGAGGCCGCAAAACGCATGGAAAAAACGGGCGGCGGCAGCATCATCTCGCTATCATCGACGGGTAATCTCGTCTATATCGAAAACTACGCAGGCCACGGCACCGCAAAAGCCGCGGTCGAGGCCATGGCGCGCTATGCGGCGACCGAGCTTGGCGAAAAAAATATCCGCGTAAACGTCGTTAGCGGCGGCCCGATCGAGACGGACGCGCTTAGGGCTTTTACAAACTACGAGGAAGTTCGAGACAAAACAGCCGAGCTAAGCCCGCTAAACCGCATGGGTCAGCCCGCAGATATCGCCGGAGCATGTTTGTTTCTGTGCAGCTCAAAAGCTAGCTGGGTAACGGGACATACATTCATCATCGACGGCGGTACAACATTTAAATGAAAAAAGCAAATTTAGCCTGCGCTCCTTTGCCGGTTGCTTGCATTTTGGGCAAATTAGGTAGTATAAATTTAACGCGCTTGCAGGCTAAATTTGATGAAAATTTAAAATTTGAAATCAAATTTTGCGGTGCGGACGGCTCTTTTAAATTTAATCCAAATTTGTCAAATTTGCTCAAATTTGACGAAGAGCCGAGCAAATTTAGTAAAAGAGCAGATATGCAACAAGCAAAACCAAGCCAAAACAAGGCTAGCTATTTTTCCGCCTATTCCCGTGCTACGCCGTCAAAATTTAAACCCCAAAATCAAAAAGAAAGAAAAAATAAATGAGCCTAAATTTACCAAACGCCCTAGCCTTCCTGCGCGTATTTCTCGCACCTCTGATGTTTTGGTTGCTACTTAGCGTCAATTCCTTCTCAGGCGTGCACGTTAGCTGGATGAACTACTTTGCCGCGCTTGTGTTCGTGATCGCCAGCGTCACGGACTTTTTCGACGGATTTATCGCGCGCGCATGGGATCAAAAGACCAAGCTTGGAGCCGTGATCGACCCGCTTGCGGATAAAATGCTAACTCTGGGCGCATTTTTAGGACTCATGATGATAGACCGTGCGAGCCCTTGGGCCGTGTATCTCATCCTCGTTCGCGAGTTTTTTATCACGGGATTTCGCGTCGTGATGGCCGGCGATGGGGTAGAGGTTGCCGCATCGATGGCGGGCAAGGTCAAAACCGTTTGCCAGATGGTCGCGATCGGCTTTTTAACCATGCAGTGGCCTTTTGGCGAGTTTTTGCTCTGGCTTAGCGTCGCACTGACGCTGTATTCGGGCTTTGAGTACGTAAACGCTTATGTAAAGCACATTAAAAATCAAGCCAAAAAGGCGTAAATTTGAGAACCGGAAACGCCATAATCTATCTAGCTAGCTTCGTCGTTGTAGCAGCCGGACTAAAGGCCGCTAGCGTCGTCGTTCTGCCCTTTTTGATGGCGGTTTTTATCGCTATCGTGGCGACGCCTGCGATAAATGCGCTAGAAAAGCTCAAATTTCCGCGCGTTTTGGCTTTTGTGCTAGTTGCGGCGGTCGTGTTTTTATCGCTTGGTTTTATCGCAAACACCGTGCTAAAGACGATCAACGGGCTAGTTAGCTACATGCCCGAGCTTCAGAGTAAATTTAAAGCCCTAGCCGACCACTATCACCATATACTAGCTAGCCGCGGCCTCATCGACCCAAACAGCGTCGCGGCGCCCACAGACTTTGATATCAATAAACTTTTTGCCGTGCTGGGCGGATTTTTAAGGAGCGGCACGGAGCTTGCCTCAAAGAGCTTTTTTGTCTTTTTGCTTGTTACTTTTATGCTTTTTGAGGTACAGGTATTTTCTCAAAAAGTCGAGTATTTTGCGAGTAAAAATCCGCAAACGAATCAGATCGTAGATACGTTTATATCAAATCTCAAACGCTATCTCGCGATCAAGTCCGCAGCATCGTTTGCGACGGGCGTTTTTATATTTATCGGGCTAAATTTCATTGGCGTGCCTTACGCGCCGCTTTGGGGAATTTTGGCTTTCGTGCTAAACTTTGTCCCGACGATCGGCTCTATCATCGCGGCCGTCCCAGCGCTTTTGGTGGCGCTTTTGCTAAACGACGCGGCGACTTGCGCTTGGACTGCGGCACTGTATGCGGTCGTAAATGTCGTCATCGGCAACTTTATCGAGCCTAAATTTCTTGGCAAAGGCCTTGGTATTAGCACGCTTGTAGTACTTTTGAGCCTACTTTTTTGGGGATTTTTGTTCGGCATCGGCGGTATGTTTTTAGCCGTACCGCTTACGATGAGCCTAAAGATCGCGCTTGACGCAAACCCGAGCACGAAATTTATCGCCGTTTTGCTCAGCGATAAACTCGAGCGGTAAAATCAAATTTAAAGGTAAATTTTGAAAAGCATTATCTTTGTGGCGGCATTGCTAGCCGTCGGCATTTATGCGTATTCGTGGCATTTTTTGATCACGGTTTTGGTAATTTCGTTTCTTATATTTTTCCATGAGCTTGGCCACTTTCTCGCCGCTCGCATGCTAAAAGTGGGCGTTTTAAAATTTAGCGTGGGCTTTGGCCAGAGCGTCTACTCAAAAACCATCGGCGGCACCGAGTACGCTATCGGCGCGATACCGCTTGGCGGCTACGTTAGCCTAAAAGGACAAGAGGACGCAAAGCCCGGCCTAAAAAACGAGGATGCCGACAGCTACACGAAGCTTAGCCCGCTAGGACGCATTTTTATCCTTTTTGCCGGACCGTTTTTTAACTTTGCCTTGGCGTTTTTTATCTTTATCGCGCTCGGACATATCGGCGTAGAAAGGCTGGCTCCAACCGTGGGTAAGGTGCTGGAAAACT
>CAUUAH010000041.1:0-12644 GCA_963542985.1 uncultured Campylobacter sp.
CTACACGCGTAAGATCGTCGGCAGCGTCAGATGTGTATAAGAGACAGAAATGCGGCGCAGCGGAGAGTTTTTTTGATAAAGATATAGAAGAAAAACAAGAGCAAATTTGTTTAAATTTAGGTTTCAAACTCGAGGGGCACGCTATGATTTTATACGGAATTTGTCCAAAGTGCCAAAATAAATAGCCTTTTTTGCGCTTCTTTATCAAAAATGATTTGATAACGATATGCAAAAAAGTTTCAGTTAAATTTAAGCGTAGCAAATAGATAATACGCCAAAAAATAAAGGAGAAACATGAGCGCAGCGCCACATATACCATCGGAGCTCGTCTTACGCATAGCTTCGTATTTTACGCCGATCCACCACGTCGCAGGCCGCCTAAGGGTACGCGTCAGCAGCGATATCAAAAAAGAAGCGGACAGCTTACCGTTAGAAAAAATAGATCAAACGATCAAGCAAATAGACGGCATAAAAAACGTCAAATTTAACAAGCTAATCGGCTCCGCAACGATCGAATACGACCACGAAATTTTCCCGAAAAAGATGTGGGACGATCTACTAAAAGGCGAAAATTTACACGAAATTTCAGCCCTCATCAATAACCTAGCCCAAAAAACTACCGGCGGCGCAAGATGAACGAGGAGCTAAAGCAAGCCGCAAATGCGGTATTTATGTTAGAGTCGCAGGGAATAAAATTTTACGAAAACGTCTGCAAAAAAGATGAAATTTTTGATCAAATTTTAGCGGTTAGAAAAAGCGGACTAGAGCTTTTAAAGCCATACGCAGACCCCGCCGATCCGCAAGTTTTTTGTGCTTTAGCGTGCGAGGATCTTGATGCTTGTTTTATAAAAGCGCTAAACTACGAACTTGAGCTAAATGCGTTTTATGAAAATTTGACCGACAGCATAAGCGATGAAAATTTTAAAGACATTTGCTTTAGGCTCTGGGCGACGTCAAATAACGAATACATCCCTGCTCTAAAAGCAAAACTGGCTCAAATTTTAGCCGCGCAGTTTCAAGGAGCGGATAACGCAAACCAAGAGGAGCAGGTGCAAACAGCTCAAAATCTAAGCGAAAATATCTTAAACGCTTTTGATTCGGATAGCTTTAAGCAAATCAGCCAAACGCTGGAGCGCATAGGCTCTGGGCAAGGCAGCAAAGAGGACGCGATCGCACTTTTAAATAATCCGAATTTTTCATTTTTCGGCGGTTTGGCGCTAGGCGGACTAGCCAGCATGATGCTAAGTAAAAATTTAGACAAAAACAAAGATAAAGAATAAAATTCAACATAAAGGATAAAAAATGGCACTACCGTTTATTGCAGGAGCAATCTTAGGAGGTTTAGCCGTCGCGGCTTTTAACAACAAAGACAAAATCAAATCAGCCCTTGAAACCGGGCTTGATAAAGGCAAAGAGTTTGCCGAAAACGCAAAGGAATTTGCCGAGAAAAAAGTAGGCGAAGCAAAAGAGTATGCGGAGAAAAAATTTGCTAAAAAAAGCGAAGAAAAAACCGAAACTAAAAAACGCAAAAGACGCATTAGCGCCGAAGTAGCCGCGGAAGAAGCGCAAAAAGAGGCAGCCAAAGAAGCCGAAAAAACAAAAACCAAGAAAAAAAGAGCTCCAAGAGCTAAAAAAGCTCCGGCAAAAGCAGCCGCGCAGACAGAAAGCCTAGCCGAAGATATCGCAAACGCGCTTGAGCCGAATTTAGAGAAATAATAAAGGTATAGAATGAATTTAACATCAACAACCAGACTCCCCGTAGATCATATGATAAGCGGCGCGCTAATCGGCGCGATAGCAGCCGGCGGCGTAGGCATACTAAACTATAAAAAAGGCAGCGCAAGCAAGGCCGAAGTAGTCGCCAAAACGACCAAAACCGCGATCCAAGGCGGTATCGTCACGGCATGCGCCATTAGCGCGTCAAACAAACTAGTCTCTGCACGCTATTTTGCCGCAGCCGTCACCGTAGCCGTAGGTATCGCAGGCGTGATCGCGACGGAGAATTTAATCAAAAAATTAGAGGAAAGCAAATGAAAAACCCATACATCAATCAAACTCAAACAGTAAATCAGCTAAACGACGACGGTAGCACGACGACTACGACTACGACAGTAAAGACTACCGGCGCGCCAAGCGCGTTTGACCGCGGCATAAACGACGCGCTAAAAGACTTTGTCCCGGCAAATTTTAACGCGGCAGGCTTTATAAAAGGTGCGCTCATAGGCGGCGTCGTGGCATACGTGCTAACAAACGAAAACGCGCAAAAAGCGCTATTTTCAGCTATCGCAAAAGGATCAAATTTGCTTCAAGCAGGATTTGAGGAACTAAAAGAGCGATTTGAAGATGTAAAGGCCGAAATTGACTCCCAAAAATAATGTTCGCATCGCGCACCTGACTAAAAACCGCGTGCGCTTCGTCTGCAAACGCATCGGCGAGGACTGCGACGAGAGCCGCTTGGAGGCTCAAATTTCGGAGTTTAGGTACGCAAAAAGCGTCAGGGTAAACAAAAAAGCAAAAAGTATCATCGTCGGCTTTGACTCAAATTTAAACGAAATCAAAGAGTTCATTGAAAATTTGCCGATCGCAAATTTAAACAAGCGCAAAAATAGCCCGAGCAAAGCTGAAATCTACAAGGCGGCAACGGCTCTAGCCATCACGCCTCTTATAAACAACAACGGCGTAAAAGCTATGGCTAGTCTGATAGCCGCCGCGCCACTACTAAAAGAAGGTGCAAGCGAAGCCGTAAACGAGGGCATAACCTCAAAGGTGCTCGAAGCCACTGCGGTGGGCGTGAGCTTAGCTAGGCGCGACTTTTTAGCGGCAAATAGCACAAATCTCATGCTAACTATCGGCGAATACATGGAAGAAAGCGCCGTACACCGCAGCGACGACCTCATCAAAGAGCTAGCCCGCCCGAACATCGAAGAGGTCTGGATCGAGATAAATGATCACGGCAAAAAATCCCTCAAAAAAATCCCGACCGTAGACGTTAAAATAGGCGACATCGTAGTCGTCGGCGCAGGCGAGAGCATCGGCATCGACGGCTACATCGTCGAAGGCACCGCAAGCGTAAATCAAGTCTCGATGACGGGCGAAGCCGAACCCGTCAAGAAAGAGCGCGGCGACCGCGTGATGAGCGGAACGGTAGTCGAGGACGGACGCATAAAAATCTGGGCCGAGAGCATAGCGGCCGAGAGCGCGACTGCTAGGATAAAATCCTACATCCAAAGCTCGCTAAACGAAAAATCGGCCGTCGGACTAAAAGCCACGAAGCTAGCCGACAAACTAGTGCCAGTAACGCTAAGTCTAGCCGGCGTTTCGTATCTACTTAGCCGCGACATGACTCGCGTAGCCAGCGTCTTGCAGGCGGACTACTCCTGCGCACTAAAGCTAGCCACACCCGTCGCCTTTAAATCAAGTATCTCAAAAGCCGGCCGCAACGGCGTGCTGATAAAAGGCGCCAAAGCTATCGAAGCGCTAGCAAGCGCGGATACTTTTGTCTTTGATAAAACAGGCACGCTAACGCACGGCAGCCTAAGCGTCGTCAAGGTTCACTCGTTTAAAAAGGAATTTACCGAGGCTCAGCTCTTAAATTTGACCGCAAGCGCCGAGGAGCACTACTTCCACCCGGTAGCCGAGGCTATCGTAAAGGCCGCGCGCGAGATAGGCTTTCATCACATTCACCACGACGAGGTCGAGTTTATCGTCGCTCACGGCGTCAAAACATACGTAGGCGGCAAAGAGGTCGTAATCGGCTCGCGGCATTTTTTAGAGGACGACGAGCAAATTTCATTTAGCAAACACGAAGAAATCATAAAAAGCGAAGTAGACAGCGGACTCACGCTACTTTACGTAGGCTACGACAAAGAGCTCTTGGGCGTCATCGCTATGCGCGACACCATGCGAGAAAACGCCGCGCAGACGCTAGCAAAGCTACGAAAACTAGGCGTAAAAGAGCTGATAATGCTAACGGGCGACGTGCAGTCTAAAGCCGATCAGGTCGCAAGCGAGCTAGGTATTGATAGAGTCTACGCAAACTGCCTACCTACCGATAAAGCAGGCATCATTGAGCAGCTAAAAGCCGAGGGTAAAAAAGTAGCCTTCGTCGGAGACGGCATCAACGACGCGCCAAGCCTCACCAAGGCGCACGTAGGCATCAGCATGCAAAAAGGCGCGGACATCGCAAAAGCCACCGCCGACATCAGTCTACTAAAAGACGACATCGGCTCGGTCGCCGTCGCAAAAGACGTCGCAAATAAAACTATGAGGCTGATAAATACGAATTTTAACGCTACCGTCGGTATAAACTCGCTCATCTTAGCAGGTGCGACGTTTGGACTCTTTAACCCTATCGCAACGGCCGTTTTGCACAACGGCACGACGATCGGACTGCTGGCAAATTCGATGAAAGGCGTCAAGATAGGCGCGAAGTAAATTTGAAGGAATGACGGTTGATAGATAAAATTTTAAAATTTATGAACGACGAGATGTCGCTAGCCAACGACTTTTTATACGGCTATTTTTTGGTTATCGTACTCGTTCTTACCGGTATTTATTTTAGCTATATTACTAGATTCGTGCAGTTTAGGATGTTTTTCGAGGCTTGCAAAGTACTAGTCGAGAAAAAGGACAAATACAACAAGCACCACCTCACGCCCTTTCAAGCGCTTATGATCTCCACCGCCTCGCGCGTGGGCATCGGAAATATCGCGGGCATCTCCGCTGCTATCGTAGCGGGCGGACCGGGCGCGCTATTTTGGATGTGTTTGATGGCTTTTTTGGGCGCGGCTTCGGCATTTGCCGAGAGTACGCTAGCTCAAATTTATAAGACCAAAGACGTATTCGGATTTAAAGGCGGTCCGGCATACTACATCAAAAACGGCCTAGGCATCAAGTGGATGGCGAGCCTTTTTGCCGTCATTCTCATCATCACGTACGCGTACGGATTTAACGGCCTACAAAGCTACACTATGACCTCCGCCTTTCAAATTTACTACGACCAAAGCGCTGGTGCTACGAGCTTTAGCGATAGCGGCTTGCCGGTTGGTATCGGTATTATCCTAACAGCATTTGCGGCGGTGATGTTTTTTAGCAAGAGCCACGTCATCGGCAAGGTTAGCTCATATATCGTGCCTTTCATGGCACTTGCCTATATCCTGCTAGCCTTTATCGCGATTTGCTTAAATTTTGACAAACTCCCCGCCGTCTTTGCTATGATCATGAAAAGCGCCTTTGATTTTAAGGCGATATTTGGCGGATTTGCCGGTAGCGTGATCGTCTACGGTATCAAGCGCGGGCTGTTTTCTAACGAAGCTGGCATGGGTTCTGCGCCAAACGCGGCAGCCGCGGCCCACACTAGCCATCCGGTAAAGCAAGGACTCGTGCAGGCGATGGCGGTTTTTATAGATATGACGATCTGCGTGGCTTCTGGCATGATAGTGCTTTTCTCGCAAGCCTATATCACAAAGCAAACGGGTGCCGGCGGCGAACTGCTCACCGCGCTTCCATTAGTGCAGGCTGCGATGCGCGAGTACTACGGCGAGATAGGACTTCACTTTACGACGCTTGCGGTGGTGCTTTTTGCTATCACGTCGCTGATCGGCAACTACTACTACGCGCAGGCAAATATCAAATACCTCACCAAAAACCATAAAATCGCCATAGCCTTTAAACTAACGGCGGTCGCGATGATATTCGTCGGAGCGCAGATGAACCTAACTATCGCCTGGAACATCGCCGATATCACGATGGCGGCGATGGCTACGATAAATATCGCGGCGATCTTTATGCTATCAAAAGTCACGATAAAAGCCCTAAAAGACTACGAATCGCAAAGAAAAGCGGGGCTAAATCCGGAATTTGACCCTGAGAGCATAGGCATCGCAAACACAACTTGCTGGAGAAAAAAATGAACATAAACGGACAACTTTTAAATTTACAAACACACAGAAAAGTCGCAAAAATCGGCATGAGCGTCACTCTAGCCACAGTTTGCCTAACGGCGTTCGGGCTTAAAGGCAGAAACAAAGGCAGCTTTAAAAAGTGGCACGTAGCCTCAGGCGTCGCGTTTATAGGTTTTTCGCTCTATCACGCGGGCCTCTACGAAAACGGCATCTTTAGAAACATGATCGTAAACGCAAATAAGAAAAACGCCGAGGCAAAAAGGCTAGCAAGCGATGATCAAGATAAATGACGCCGAAATTTTAGCCTACATCGGCGAGGATTTGCCCTACTTTGATCTTACGACCTCGCTTCAAGGCATCCGCAAAAACGCCGTCTTAACCATACTGCCGCGCGAGGACGTAACGGTTAGCTGCGTAGACGTCGCCGCTCGCATCGCGCGTTTGCTAGACTGCGAGACGCAAATTTGCGTCCCAAACTCCGCCGTCGCGGCCGCAAAAGAGCCGATTATAAAAATCAGCGGTAGCTACGATAATGTGCACAAAGCCTGGAAACTAGCGCAAATTTGCCTAGAGTACGCCTGCAAGGTCGCCACCTACGCAAGAGCAATGAACGAGGCCGCCAAAAGCGTAAATCCAAAATGCGAAATCCTAGCCACGCGCAAAAGCTTTCCGTTTGCCAAGAAATTTTGCCTAAAAGCCGTGCTTGAGGGCGGCTGCGGCATACATAGGCTAAATTTGAGCGACAGCGTGCTGTTTTTTAAAAATCACATCAAGGCTTACAACTCGTATGAGGAGTTTTTGGCTCAAATTTCAACCTTTAAAGCAAAAGCTCCCGAGCGCAAAATCGCCGTCGAATGCGAAAATTTAGATGATTGCGAAGCGCTTTTAAAGGCTGGCGCCGACGTCGTGCAGTGCGATAAATTTACGCCAGAAACAGTAAAGCGAGCAGTAGACTTGCGAGACAAGATCGCTCCAAACGCGGCCCTAGTCGCAAGCGGCGGGATAAATCTAAAGAACGCCCGAGAATTCGCTAGCACAGGCGCGGACGCACTCGTTACATCAGCTATGTACACGCAAGGCATGGCCGACATCACGGCGGTTTTAGAGATAGTATAATTTGCAAATTTGACGGACCGCTTGGCTAGTCAAATTTGCGCTTGAGTTTAACGTATGGCTATCTCAAACTTTCTCATCTTCTATTTTCTAAAGAATTCCTCTATCATTTTTTGATTACATACGTCTAAATACTTCTCCCTACCGCTATCGCAAGATATCCCGTATCCTCTCGACTCGCTTCCAAAAGCCTTTATAAAGCTTTCGCCTAACGCTCCTTGGTATCTTACGTTTTCGTATATATTATCGGCTAGTATCCTGCCCGTTTTTCTATCTTTTATGATTCCGCCGTAGTTAAAGCTTAGACCGATTAGGTCGTCAAGAAAGGTTTTGATATTTGGTGCCGGCTCTATGCGCCAGTTCGTCATCCTATTTTCTTTTTCCAATACCAACTCTATATCGGCTATCTCATCTTCATTGATTTCTTTGCGAGCTATACATTTGTCTTTGTAAATTTGCTTGAGATCTTTCATATTGTATTTTATGTAGCTTAATATTTTAGACGGTTTTATATCTATCGTCGAGGCATTTCTATCATCAAGTAACGATTTTATCTCTCTGATTATTTTATCCTCGCTTTCATGATTTGATTGCAGTTGATTAAAAAATATATTTAATTCTTCATACGTTATCGGGATACTCTTTAAAAAGCCTCTTGTGCTTAACTTGGCTGATAAAAAGCACTCTTGTGCGGTATAATCATCCAGATAAATTCTAAAATATTTACCGTTCGTGGCGGGATTTTTACTTTTTTCTTTGTAGTCTATAAAATTTACGTAGCCGTTTATCAAAGATATGAAATTCGCATCGGTCGTATTTGCAGGGAAATTTAGCCAATCGGTTGGATCTATTAAAGGAAAAGCACTTCTATTCCATTCGACTATTTCTCTTTCTCCTGCATAGTAAGCGTGTATGGCGGGCTTTTCGTGGACACTTATCTTGGCATATTTAAAATCATAATAAGCCATAACGACTCGAAGTAGGATAAAGTCACTAAAGAAAACCAAAAACCAAACAAAAAGCCAAAGAAGTTTGCGTTTACCTTTAGGGGCGATTAAAGCAACAAAAAAGCTTACGATTAGAAAAATGAGTGCGACTAGAAGCGCTGCGGCGTCGTGCATATTTAATCCTTTTTAAAACCCAAATTTAAAATACCTACTGCCGTCAAGTAAAGCGGCGATATTTGGTCTCGCCGCTAGTTTTAAATTTTAGCTAAAATTGGTTCAAATTTTGCTATTTTGCTGCTACACTTGCTCGCTCGTAGTGCGCGATGATTTTGTTATGGATTAGTAGCGAGACATAAATCACCGCACCGCCAAGGCAGAGTCTTAGTATATCCGCATCCTTATGCCAAAATACTAAATTTACGATGATGGCCGCAGGTATGAGAGCGTTGTTCATGATAGCTAGGGTGCCGCTATCTACCTCGCATGCGCCTTTGTTCCACAAAAAGTATCCTAGACCGCTAGCTCCGATACCAAGCCGGAGCATAGCCGAGTTTAGAAGCGGCAGCACCGCTTCTAGCGTTTATAGGCTTATCTCTTTTATATCGGCGATCTTGAGGAATTCCGCGTAAATTTGCCCCACTAGCGCAAGGCGGTTTTTACGCACGAGCTCATCCTCGGCATTTATCATTACGTTATCGAAAAACTCGTCTATCGCGGCTTTTAGACCGAAAAGATTTTTTAAGCGTTCGCTATATGAGCCGCCGGCTTTTACCGCAACTTTAAACGCATCATTTAGCTTTTTCTCGCTCTCGTTTTCAAATTTTGCTTCATCGACCGAGCCGAAATTTTCATCCTTGATGATATTTGCCAGACGCTTAAACGTGCTGAAATTTTGCCTAAAGTCCTCTGCCGCGCAGATCGCGCCTAGAGCCTCGATCGCCTCGCACTGCGCGAGTACGTCGCCTTTTTTGCTAGCTAGGCAGGCCTTTACGACGGACGGGTTCACGTCAAAGAATGTATAAAGCCTATCAAATATAAATCCTATCAGTGCCTCGACGTCAAATTTCGCATATCCCTCCGCCGTCTCGCGCAAAAACGCCGCGATGTCAAGGTTTAGATTTTCGTTTTGGATAATCTTGATGACGCCGTTAGCCGCGCGGCGCAGCGCATACGGGTCCTTGTTGCCGCTTGGGATCTTGCCCGCGCTAAAGAGCCCGATTAGCGTCTCGAGCTTGATCGCGAGCGCGACGACGGAACTAAAAATAGTGCTAGGTAGCGCGCTAGCCTCACCGCTTGGCAAATACTGCTCCTTGATCGCGGTTACGACGTTTTCGTTTTCGCCCTTAGCCGCCGCGTAGTAGCCGCCCATCACGCCCTGAAGCTCGGTGAACTCATACACCATCTGCGTGGTTAGATCGGCCTTACTCAGCATCACGGCGCGCTCCAGCAGCGCCTCATAGCCCTCTCCCGCGCACGCTTTTAGGCGATCGGCGCAGATTTTAGCCAGCCGTTTTGCGACGCCCAGCTCGCGCAAGCTTTTATCAAAGGTGCTGCCAAGCTCCTTTAGATAGGTGATGTTTTTTAGCTTTTCAGGACCGAACTCATGCGCCAGGTCGCTGCGCCAGAAAAACATCGCGTCGCTAAGCCTTGCGCGCAGTACTTTTTCGTTGCCCTTTACGATGAGCGCGGGCTCAGGCGAGATGGCGTTGCTAACGACTACGAAGCGATTAGCGAGCTTGCCTTCCTCAAAAACGGGAAAATACCTCTGATTTTCCTTCATCGAGGTGATGATGACCTCGCTAGGCACCTCCAAAAACTCCCGCTCAAAGCCGCCAAGTAGCGCGGTCGGATGCTCGGTGATCGCTACGACTTCGTCTAGCAGTGCCTCGTCCACCTCGACCGTTACGCCGTTTTTGGCTTCGATTTGCTTAAACTCGCTCAAAATTTTCTCTCGGCGCGCGTTTTGATCGAGGATTACGCCGATTTTAGGCATCGCGGAGAAATAATCTTTCGCGTTTTTTACGGTAAATTTATCGTAGCTTACGCTTCTATGCATAAAAATCGTATCGCCGCTTTCCACGTCAAATTTGTTAAATTTAACGACCTCGTCTCCAAGCAGACATAAAAAAGAGCGAATCGGGCGGATAAACTCAAATTTACCCTCGCCCCAGCGCATAGATTTGCCAAAATTTAAGCCGAGCAAAAACTTCTCGATCATATCGCCAAGAAGCTCAGAGCTAGGCCTACCAGCGACCGGCTTTTTATAGTAGAGCACCTCTTTGCCACCGACGGTTTCAAATTTTAGCTCAGACTCTGCGATACCGCATTTTTTAGCAAAGCTTAGCGCGGCGGGCGTCCAGGCGCCGTCTTTTTGCGCGACTTGTCTGGGCGCGCCGATAAACTCGCTAAATCCGTCCTCCTGGCGCACCGCAAATTTCGGGTGATAAAACGCGATCCTGCGCGGCGTGTAATAAAACTCGCACTCGCTATCCAGGCCGTTTTGCGCTAGAGTCTCGCGCCACTTCGCCGTGACGTTGCCGCACTCTTTTAAAAAAGGGATCGCCGGCAACTCCTCGACGCCGATCTCCACGATTAGTTCTTTTGTTTCGCTCATTTTTTATCCTTTTTTAAATTTTGTCTTCTTTTGCTTCTCTCAAGCGTCTGCGTGACGAATCCGCGCATCAAAAATATCATAAAAAGCACGAATGCGACCAGCACCAACGCGTCAATTATCTTCATTTTCTATCCAAATTTGAGGTTCGTTTTTGTAGCTCACGACGCGAACGGAGGTCAAAATCACCTCTTTTTCGTTGCGCAGTTTGTCCTTAGCGCCGTAAATTTTAATATCTCCGTACGGCGTATAGAGCCTACCGTTTCGCACTTTGCCGCCGATACGATCAAATACGTCGCCTGGGCGCGCTTGTTTTAGATTTTTAGCCTCCAGCATCTGACCTTGCGGATCTTGCGTTTCGTCATAAATTTTCACAGCATAATGCGAGCTAATCTCAAGATTTCCCTTAAACTCGTCTAGGCGGTTTACCTCTACGTCCATGATCTGGCCGGGCTTTGCGTCGTTTTTTGGCTCGTAGACGTAGATACCGCGCTTATCTTGCGCTAGCGTAAAGCCCTTTTTATCTTTGTGCACGACCGTGGCGCGTTTTAACAAAACAGGTAAATTTGACTTTTTTGTTAGCTCGCCAACCCGCGCTTCGGCGATATTTTGCAGTGTATTTTTAGCGTTTTTATCAAAATTTAGCCTAAAAACCAGCGCGAAATGATCCGAAATTTGCGCCCCGTCTCGCTCAACCTTAAAGCTATTTAAGACATAGTTTTGGCTAAGCGCGTCCTTTGAGAGCAGGACGTGATCAAGCGCGTTATTACTAGTATGTGAGTAGCGCTCGTGCTTTGGCAAAAACACCCAAAGATTGGCTAAATTTTTACTAGTTTCAAAATCGCCCAGCAGCTCTTTATCTCCGTAAGGCGCGTTAAAATCGCCCAAAACCACGACCTTTTGGGTATCAGCTAAGGCTGATTTTAGAGTGATAAAAGCCGTTTTTCTCTGCTTTAAAGGGTTTTTTCTTGCAGGAAAATGCAAATTTAAGAGGCTAAATTTTTGCCCATCCACTTCAAAATCAAGCTTTAAAATGTCTCTTGTTTTTACGTTTGGCACGCTAAAGATCTGCGTTTTTTCAGGCTTTATGCGAGACAGCACGGCTAGGCCTACGGGGCCGTTTTTACCTTTAGAAAATGCAAAATATTTATAGCCGGTATCCCTCATCAGCTCTTTTAAAATTGTCTCGTTTTCGATCTCTTGAAGCGCGATAATATCGGCGTTTAGCTCTTTTATCTTTGCGCTTATGGCTTTAAATTTGGCACCCGCTTTTTTCGCGCTCCACTCTGATTTTCCGATGACAAAATCACTATACTCGCTACCGTCGTTTTTGGCGTCAAATAAATTTTGCGCGTTAAACGTAGCGATCTTTAGCTCGGCGCCCGCCGCAAAAACGGCGAAAAACAGAGCCGCAAAAATGAGGGCAAAGAGCCTATTTGCCGTAAATTTCATATCGCGTTTCCAAAGCCCGACTGGGCGAAATTTTGCCTGATAGCCTCATAGGCGACGATGCCCACGCTCGTGGCTAAATTTAAGCTTCTGCCGTGCTCGCCCATCGGGATTTTGATCGCGTTTGCGAAATTTCGCTCCATCAGCTCCATAGGCAAGCCCGTACTTTCGCCGCCGAAAAACAGAAAGTCGCCCTTTTTAAACTCCGCTTCAAAGTAAAATTTATGCGCCTTCGTCGTCGCGTAAAAAAATCTATCCTCGAACGCGGCGTTTGCGCGTAAAAACTCATCCAAACTCTCCCAAATCACGGGATTTAGCCGCACCCAATAATCAAGCCCCGCGCGCCTAACGGCCTTTTCGCTGATGTCAAAAACGGTCGGTTTGATTATATGCAGCTTAAGGTTTGCATTTACGCACATGCGGCCAATCGAGCCCGTATTTTGGGGGATTTGAGGATGAACGAGGACGATGTTAAACATTTAAAAAGCCGCCTTAGCCTGCGTTTTAAAAGCCACAAAAGTACTTGCCGAGTCGCTCAAATTTAGGCTTTTTGCAAAACTTATATTAAAAAGAATATTTTTATTTTGAGAGTTCTAAGATTCTTTTTTGTAAAGAGGGGAA
>CAUUAH010000042.1:0-12582 GCA_963542985.1 uncultured Campylobacter sp.
TCTACACGCGTAAGATCGTCGGCAGCGTCAGATGTGTATAAGAGACAGAAACGCAGGAGATAACGTAACTCTGATCAAAGACCTAAAAGTAAAAGGCGCGGGCGCGACGCTAAAGCGCGGAACCATGGTAAAAAACATCAAGCTCACGGACGACGACAAAGAGATCGAAGGCAAGATCGATAAAATGGGCATTATCGTGCTAAAGACGGAGTTTTTAAAGAAGGCTTAATCTCGCCTATGAAAAACGCAAATTTGACGCGAGATCGTTAAATTTGCTGCATTTTTAGCTACGACCTTGTCTTGCTAGTAGAATAGGCAAAGCTTTTTACGCCTTGCCTTTTAAAGGGTAGCAAGACTAAGTCGTAGCTAAAATTTGTGATTTTTGCCATTGGCAAATTATTCTTTGAGTACTTTGCTTTATATGGTAGCTTTAGCTCGTTAGAACATCAGCTCAAACCCGGCATTGATAGCTCCACCTCTGCTTTTGCCGACATGGCCTTTGCCTCCTAGGCTAAAGATAAGATTTTTGCTCTCATACTTATAGCCTGTTTCAAATATCCCGGTCGAGCCTTTTAAGCTAGGCTTAGGAGCGTCAAGTCCCATAGTAGATGCTTTAGCATCCCCTTTAAACTCATACTCGTATGCGCCGCCTACGTATAGATTATGCTCGTCTTTTAGATTTATAATATCTCTTAGGCCTACTCTTACTCTATTAGATGTAACGCTATCGAAGTGATATCTCTCGCCTGAGCTGATAGTAGCATCGGTGCTGGCTGTATGGGCATATAACCATTTGGTATAGATATCTAGCTTATTATTTTGGTTTAGATCAAAAATTTGACCTACTCCAATATGAGTAGCCATATAGGTTGAGCTGATGTCAAATTTCTCTTCATACCCTAAGACTCCAGGAGCTACAGCATAGGTCCATTCATTGCTATTGTAGTCGCTGCTTATCTTGCCTGCACGAAAGCTTGCATCTATATAGGCGTCGCTGCTAAATACCTGCTTTAGCATCAAGCCTCCGCCTATATATTCGCTTATACCGTCTGCATGTAGGTCGCTATCTAAGTAGCTATCGTAGTTTGCTCTTCCGTATTCTACGAATACTCCGCTTAGTATCTCTCCTGCGGAATTCGGAGTTAAGCTAGCAAGTCCAGCTGCTACTCCATAGCCTTTGGAATTTACGTGCGAGCCTGTTTCATGTCTTAGAGAGTAAGCTTCGCTTATAGCAAAAGGAAATAGCTCTAAATGACCGTCAGGTATTAGCTTATCTAGGTAGTTGGTAATTAGCTCGCTTCCGCTTTTTAGGCTAGCTAAGCTTGCAGCTCTGGTTTCTGCAAAGGATTTGGTATCGTCCTTAACTCTTCTTTTACCGCTAAATCTAAGATCTAGCGCTCTTCCGTTTGCATCTACCATACCGTAGGTCTCATACTCTATGGTAGCTCCTTGTTGGACTCTTGTTTGTAGATGCGAAGGATCAGGAAGTAGTAATCGTCCGCTTCCTTGCTTATCGATCAGGTGGATAGTGCTGGTATCTCCTACATCGGTATTGCCGCTAATGTAAGCGGTGATCTTACCTCTCATATTGCTTAGATCGGTATTAGCCGTAGGATCGGTTAGCGTAATCATAGAATCGCCGTCTTTAATGGTAGGAGGCATAAAGATATTGATATCGTCAAATCCTCCGATATTTCTAGCGGTGATCGAATTAGGAGCTGCCGGATTAGTAGTATCTTTACCTACGTTTAGAGTGCTTCCAGCTCCGCCGGTGATATCTCCGATATTATTGCCGCCGGTTAAATTTACGGTAGAGTTATTTCCGCCGTTAATATTTAATCCGTTGAAATTCGTAGGATTGTTTGGATCTTCATTAACTACGTTTATTACAGGATTTGGGATAGGATTATATCTATTGATCTCATCGTTTCCAAACTCGCCGCCCGTGATATTTCTAGAGGTAAGCTTGCTTCCTTGAATCAAGATAGATTGATCGTCGCTGCTCTTAATTAAGCCTTTTAGCATTATGTCGTAGGTGGTAGAGTTTTTAAGAGTAAACTCGTTGGTCGTTTGCTTAGCCTTCTCTGTAAAGCTCGTAAAGGTATTACCAGCATTGCGGATAAGGTGATACTCCTTACCGTCCTCTATATTTAAAGAGCCGTAGCTATCGTTGCTTGGATCGTAATCTATTCCGTTTAACTGGAATTTAGCATTATTGATATCGGTGTTGCCTGCAGTGGTTAAATTTAAAGCTGCAGTTGCGGCGCTACCGTTAGCGTTTGAAATTCCATTAAAGTTTAATACGTTAAGATTTGCTATATCGCCTGCGGTTTTTTGAGTAGAGGCGTTATATACGTTTAGGCTATTGTTGGTGCCGCTTGTATTAGATAGACCATATATCGTTCCTCCTACGCTTCCGCTATGGAAATTTACGCTGTTACCACTACCGCTGCTTGCATCTGCTGCGTAGACGTTACCATCAACTCTAGCGGTACCTTTTAAATTTACGCTGTTATTGGTTGCAGAGCCGCTAGCTTTTGCTCCTTTTACGTCGCCGGTAACCTTACCGTCATTTAGAGTTATGGTGTTGGCATCTGCATTACCACTAGCCGCTTCACCGCCGTAAGCGTTTCCGTTAACTATAGTATCGTTTGTAGTTACGGTATTATCATGAACGTTTCCGCTTAAGGAGTAGCCTGCGCTTATGTTTCCGTTTACTACCGCGCCTTTTGAGCTATCTTCAAAGCTTAGCTCATTGTGGTGAACCTCTTGGGTTCCGCTATCGCCGTAACCTGCATTTACGTTACCGAAATTTGTTCCGCCCTTAACTATGGTTTTATTGTTATAGACGGTATTTGGAGTTACGCTATCTTTGACATCTGCTCTACCGGAGCTTATATTCTTACCGTTTAGATCTCCTGCGCTTTGAGATACGTTTACGGTGCTATTTTTATTACCGAATAGCTTATGAGCACCTGCTTGGGCAGCATTGCTAGCTTGATTCTTGGTTAGCTCTGTGCTATCGAAGCCGTTATCTATCCAAGCATCTGTAATGGTGCCCTTTCTATATACAAGCTCTTTGTCAGCGTTTTGTTTACGGAAGGTTTCACCGTCATATTGGTAGTGGTCTTTATCGGTAATGGTATAGACCTGATCTTTTTGGGTGCTTCTGTCGGTAAAATTTATAGTACCGTTATCCTTACTAATTAACTTATAGTCTTTGTTATCATCAAGGTTATTTGTATTTACGTTAATGTCCACCCCATTTAGATTGGTAACCGTATTGCTTGTAAGCTTAAGTGCAGGATCGTTTCCGTTGTAGTTGTTAGGGAGATTAAAATTTAACTTGCCCACTCCCTCGATATCTTTAGCGGCGATATTGCCCGGCACTAGCGGATTGTTACCGTCTTTGCCGACGTTTACGATGTCATTAGCATCGCCCTTTATCGTTCCGATGTCGTTGCCGCCGATTAAATTTACGGTAGCGTTAGTTACGTTGGTGGTGTCGATATCTAGCCCGCCGAAATTCTGCGGCGCGTTTGGATCCTCGCCTACGTCGATAACAGGATCGCCCGCAGGGCCGTTATATTTGCCGACCTCGCCGTTATCGAATGCTCCGGTTATGGTGCGGTCGGTTTTCTTTTTACCTTGGATTACGATGGATTTTCCGTCGTCATCTTTCATCAAGCCCTTTAAATTCATAGAATAGGTAGTAGCGTTTTTGATCGTAAATACGTTATCGGTGCGCTTGGTCGTTTGTGTTTCGTCAAAGCCGGTAAATCCGTTTTCATTATGGATCAGATAGCGCTTCTCGCCGTCGCCTATCGCATAAGTATCTACATTATAATCAGCGCCGTCAAGTTGAAATTTAGCGTTATTGATATCGGTTTGAGCTCCGCCCGTGATTTGAAGAGCGGCTTTGCTTGCATCGGAATTTGCATTTGATATACTTAATAAATTTAAAACGTCAAATCTAGCGATATTGCCCGCCTTATTAGGATTAACGGCGTTTGAATCATTTATCAAAGTATTGCCGCTACCGCTACCGCTGCCGAATAATCCGTAAATCGTGCCGGTAACTGTGCTATTCGTTAAATTTACCATATTATTACTGCTGCCCGCAGCGGTAGCCTCCGCGCCATAAACTACTCCGTTTATCGTAGAACTTTGCAAAACTACCGTATTGTTGGATGCAGAGCCCGCCATAGCGTTACCGCCTTTTACTTGGCTATTTCCATTGACCGTGGAATCTAGCAAGGATAAGGTGTTTTGTACGGCATTACCGTTTGAGGTAGTTCCGCCCGAAACGTGGTTGTTGATAGTCGCTCCGGCTGTGAAGAATTCATTACCGCTGGCGCCTTGCTCGCCGCGTCCGCCCAGAGCAGGACCGTTTAGCGTTCCGCCGGTTACTTGCACGTGATTATTTTCCGCCGTGCCCGAGCCGCTGCCGATTTTATTAGTTCCGCCGATTATTTGAAAGACGCTTTTTCCGGTTAAATCAGCTACTACCCAGTTAGCCTCAGCCTTGCCTTTTTCGCTTCTACCGCCGATGATATCGCGACCTACCGTAGCACCTTGTTTGACTTCTACTTTGTTTGCTTCGACGTTTCCGCTAATGCTACTTCCGCCGATAGCGTCATGTTTTACTTCGCCGCCATCTAATAACACATAGCTTTTTGAAATTTTACCGCTTTGGGTAAGTCCGCCATAAGCGCTGTCGCCAACTTTACCGCCTGTCATTTTGACGTAGCTTTCGGTTATGTCTCCATTGATGTTACGGAAACCGTAGGCATTGCCCTTTATGTCGCCGCCGCTTATTTCGGCGTAATCATTCTCGCTCGTAGCGACGTGAGTAAGAGTTGGGTATGAGCCAGCATAACCGCCTTGTACATCGCCCATAACTGTTCCGCCGCTAATTTTAGAGTAATTATTTTTGGAGACTGCGGCCATGTATGAGCCCGTAGTAGATTCGACTTGTCCATTTTGTAGAATTACGTAGTTTCCGATCGCTGTAGATTTGCCTCCGACACTAATGTCTTGTTTTGTGGCGTTGGCGCCGGTTATATTTCGAAGTTTGGCGCCGGCATTATTTATGACGACATGGTTCCCCTCTAAGGTGCTTTCATGTTCTGGGGATACGGATACTGCGCCATCCATTTCTTGACCATCGTTTAAGACTATGGCGCCGGTGATATGAACGCTATTGCCTTTTGCTTCTTTTCCTTGATTTATGGTGGCGCCTTCTATTCTGCCATTATTTATCGTAGCTGCACCGGTTATATTTACGGTATTGTTGTTTGCAGAATTGCCATACCCAGCTCGACCTCCCGACACCATAGCTTCATCAAAGTAGGTTATACCATCGTTATCTCCGATTATATGGCTATCGCCTTCGATATTTACGGTGTTGCCGATAGCATCTCCCGCATGCGCCGACTGTCCCGCCCAGGTGCCGTTTCCGCCTAGGACGGCTCGTTTAACGGTTGCATCTATTATACTTACGGTGTTGCCTATTGCGCCTTTGCTTTCGCCGCCTATTATAGTAGTAACGGTGGCGCCGTTTTGAACGACGATCTTGTTTCGGTCGGCAGACGTTGTAGGAGTAACGGCAGGATCGCCAATGCCGCCGCCGTATATAGTGTATGAAGACATATCTGTGCCGCTAGAATCACCGGTAATAGTTACTATATGATCGCTGGAGCCGCCAGATACTACGCCCTCGTAACCGCCCGAGTAATAAGTACCGCTTGAGTGATGCAAGCCGTTGCTACCGCCGCCGGTTACTGTCGCTGTTGCGTTTTCGGCTAAAGCTTGCGAAGGAACAAGTGCTAAACATGCCGCTAAACTTAAACTAGAAATAATCGGTATACTAATATCTTTCTTAATCCGTAATCTTTTGTAAAAAATAAAAACTTTCCATTATACACTAAAATTATAAATTTACAAAAAAATTTAGAAATCAGGGATGGTTGGTATATTGTGGCTGTGAAGTGATTTTATATTTAGAGTTTAAGTAATTCAAATAAATACTTTAGGATTAAAAAGCTATCCTTAAACCCGAAAAAGCTATAATCGCGCCTAAGGTATGGCAAGTGATTGCTTTTGTGTAGGCAAAAGAGGAAAGTCCGAGCTGCAATAAGACGGAGTTCCATCTAACGGATGGCTGGGGCGACCCAAGGGATAGTGTAACAGAAAGCAAACTGCCGCTTCGGCGGTAAAGGTGAAACGGCGGGGTAAGAGCCCACCAGCGCGGCGTGCAAGCGCGGCGGCTATATAAACCCAACTCGCAGCAAGAAGGGATGGTTTTGAGTCTTATGTCAAACCCTTCGCTAGAGCCAAATTGTAAAATTTGGAGTAGATAAATAATCACTCACGACAGAACTCGGCTTATCGCCATGCCTCCTACTACTTTTATTTCATCAAGTTTTTAAATTTATGTGTTTTTACTGCGATAAACCGCTATCTTAACGGCGCGTTTTGCAAATTTAAGCTGAGGTTTGCGGCGACCGTGCGGCAAAGTAAAATTTAGTCAAATTTGACTAGGCGACCCCTGTTTTAAATTTAAAGCGACTCAAAGCGCGTTTTTAGATCTTAAATACTCCAAATTTCTAAAATTTGCGGACATAGAGCGCTAACGGCTAGTTTTAATTTAGATTTTTGTTCGTCGTTTGGCTCGTTTATGGTTTCAAATTTTCCAAACATCTCGGCGATCTCAATCCAGCCTGTTATATCCAGATCAAATTTAACCAAATTTGACGCGCAAAGATAACCCGCGTCGTGATCGTAAAAAGCGACCTTGCCGTCATCTAAACAGACAAGCCAAAGATCGCCCGTGCCCGTATCTGCAAAGATATAAAACTCGCGCAATATCTCGCTCTCACCCTCAAAGACAAATTTTGTTTCATCGTTAAATTTGACTAATTCATGCCCCTTTAGCACTCGAAAGTCGCCCGCTATCTCCGTGCCGAATCTATTTTTTAAAGCGTTCTTTACGTCGTTTTTCGTCATATTTTTGCCTTTGCGGGATAAATTTAGAGGAGAATTTGAGATAAAAGCGCCGTAAAAGCGGTCAAATTTGCTTACGACGCCATGTATTTTTTTACGTTTTTTAGTTTTTCTAGCTCTTTGCCGAGCTCGGTTCTGTTTTTTTGTATCAAATTTATCGCTGCGCCCAGGAGTTCCTGAGCTTGCAGGGCATCCTCTAGGCTGTTAAATTTACTAGGCGTCTCGTCCGCTAGTGCCGCGATAGCCTCCGCGTCATCGTTAGCGACGGCGATTTTTAGCTCATCCAGCCACATCGGCTTGCCCCGCGCTCGTCGTCTCTTTCCACGCTTCAAGCAGCTGCTTGGTTACGCTTACGACCTCGTTTAGGCTCTGCTCGTCGTTGTTTATGTTTGCCATCGACAGCAGTTGGATCTGCCTCGTATAAAGGCCGCTTAGATAGTGCGCGACGCTACCTTGGTTGTAGTCTAGCGAGTTTAAAAGCTCGATAAAGATGGCGTTCGTGCGGTTTATAAAATATACTTTTTTCTCCACGTCGTTATCTTGCATCGCTTTTCTAGCTCTAAAAATAAATCTCAAAACGCCCTCGTAAAGCATTTCGATGAGCTTGGTAGGCGACTCGATGCCGCCTACCGCGTTTTGCGAATACGCCGCGTGTGCAGTGTTGTATTGCATAAATTTACCTTTTATTTCTTGTTATATTCGGCTTCGATCATCGATTTTAACGACGAAAATTCGTTGTTTAGCTTGCTGATGATCTTGTCGTATGCCAAAAATCGCTCTTCCATCGTGGCGTATTTTGCATCGAGCGACTTTTGCGTTTTTTCTTTTTCCGAGTCTAGCGACTTTTTCTCGTCGATCAGGCTTTGGCCGTATTTGGTCAAAGAGCCGTCTTTTGAGTTGATTAGCCCGTCTACCGCTTTTTTAGTCGATGCAAATATCCCGTTTACGGTCGTGTTTTTAGGCGTTACGGTCGATTCGCTAAAGCCCACGGCATTTAGCGCCGCGGCAGAGCCTTTTATGTCTATGGCGGTGCCATTTGTGGTTTTTAGCATGATGCCGTCTTCATTTGCGGTTAGCGTCGCTTGTACGCCCGATATCCCGGCGTCGTTTATAGCTTTTAGTAGCGCTAGCGCGTTTTCTTTTGCCGAATTTGACGCAGGCGTAGCGGCTAAATTTATCTTTTTACTGTTTATCACGAGATCGTCGCCGCCGATAGTGAGCGCTCCGCTGTCTACCGGTTTTGAGCTAAGAACTTGAGCCGTGCCGTAGGTAGTGCCACCGGCAAATATCTTTTGGACGCTTTGCAAATCCTCATCTAGTTTTTTGCCGAGTTTTGAGCTATCTAGCTCTAGCAGGCCTTCTTTATTTAGACTTAGACCGTAGTCGGCTAAATTTGCCGTCTTTGTTACGTTATCTTTCGTGTAGGTCTGATTGCCGAATAAAATTTTATTTAGCGTCGATTTTATCGTATTTATCTCGCTTACGCCCTGGAAAGTGCCCGATTTTTTAGTGTCCGAATCATAATCGGTAGCGACTCTTAGGTTGTTTACGAGATTATTATACGCCGTTACCATGCTTTGCATGCTTTCTTTTATCGCGCTCGTGTCCTCTTTGACGCTAAAAGTCGTCTTACCAGTATCTTTTAGTTTTATCGTCATTCCTAAATTTAGATCTTTTACTTCGTTGCCGCTTCGTTTTATCGTAATGCCGTTGTAGACGAACTCGGCGTCTTGTGCCGTTGAGATTTTGTTGTTTGCGATATTTGCGCTATCCCAGCCTAATTTTTGCAAAACGTCGTTTGCGCCGCTTAGGGCGTTGCCGTCGTCATCTACGCTAGTTATCTCGACTTTGTTTTCTGCGCCGGTTTCTTTGGACTGCAATATAAGCTGATACGGATCTTCGCCGCCAACCTTCATCGCTTTTGCTGAAACGGCGCCGTTTGTGACCTCGTTTATTTTATCGGCTAGCTCTTCTAGCGTAGTCGAGCTTTTAACCTCGATCTTATAGGTTTGTCCTCCGACTTTTACGCCAAAGGTTCCGTTTTTGCCGATAAACGAGCTTGAGGTGGCAAATTTGGTGCTTTGATAAACATCTTTTTTAGCTAGTTGTTTAACGTCTATCTCGATATCTTGTACTGCGACGCCCGCACTTACGCTTATATCGGCGCTTTTACCGTCCGAACTAGTCGTTCTTTTTTGATACGAGCTGTCGTCTGCTAGAGTTGAAACCGAGGAGCGAAATGTACCGATCAGCGTTTTTAGAGCGGTTAGATCCTTTTGTTTTGTTGCGTTTGCCGTGATTTTGGTGCTTACGGGTTTTATTTGACCTGCTTCGTCGGCGGCCTTTAGCTTGTCTATAACGTCTTGCGTTAAAACCTGGCTACCAAAGCCAAGAGAAGAAACTTTACCTAGCGCCATTTTTAGCTCTCCTTGTCAAATAAAACTCCGACTGCCTCTCTAAAATATTCGCTTAGCTTCATTGCTTGTTCAGTCGGGATTTTGCGGATCACGTCGCCGGTTTTCATCTCCATTACATTTACGTACATGGCCTCTATCTTGTCGTTGTAGCCAAAGCGTATGCTGGTGCCTAGATCTTCCATTTGTCTATTTAATTTTTCGGTGGCTTCTTTTACTTTTTCATTTAGCGTTTCGTTATTTTGCTCGGTTAAATTTTGCGTCGTATCTTGCTGGATCTGCGTCCTTTCGACCTCTCTAGTTTGCGTAGAGCTTTGCGCGTGCGAGCTTGTAGCTACGTTTGCCATCGGTTGGCTCGCTACTTTGAAAATTTCCATATTTTCTCCTTTAAATATTTGCTAGCTTCTATATCGTCAAATTTGCATTTTTTTTTAGCCCCGTTCGGGAAATTTTTTGCTTAATTTAAATTTTCGCATAAATTTGTTAAAATCCAGCCCAAATCAAGGCGAGAAAAAGGAGAATTCGTGAAAATTTCGTTTGAGTGCGACTGCATTTTGCTTGAGGAGTCGCTAAGGCTATTTTTGAGAGATTTTATCTCGCCTAGAAAAGATTGCGATTTTATCGTAGCAGACAAAAAGATAGAGGCCAAAAAGCCCGTTTTCGTGATCGCCGAGCGCTCGCCGCATCTAAAAATCCCTTTTAGCAAAGAGGCCCTTATCTCCGCGCTTGAGGAGTTTTACTCAGCGATTCAGTTTTCAGAGCCTATCGCTCCTTCTCGCACGACCTCACCGGCATTTGTTATAAAAGAAGAAGCTGCGCCGCAAAACGGCTCAAATTTGGAGCTTGAAGTTTCAAATTTGATAGATAAATTTAAAGAAGATCTACTCGCGAGTCTAAGGAAAGCTCGTTGAAAAATCTCTACGCTACGATTTCAAGCGGTAAATTTAAAGGTAAAAAGCTGCTTTTGCCCTCGTTGCAAACTACAAGAAGCACGAAAAACATCGTAAAAGGCTCATTTTTCGACTCTTTTCGCTATGAGCTAGCGGGCAAGGTTTTTGTCGAGGCTTTCGGCGGTAGCGCGCTGATGGCCGCAGAAGCGCTAAGCAACGGTGCGGCAAAGGCCTACGCGGTAGAAATCGACAAAAACGCCTATAAAACCGCCTTGCAAAACGCTAAACTTATCGGCGATGAGCTAGAAATCGTAAACGGCGATACTTTTGAGATGACGCCAGCCATCGTCGCGAGGCAAAATTTGCCCGTTGTCTTGTATCTTGATCCGCCTTTTGATATCAGAGACGGCTTTGCGGATGTTTATGAAAAGTGCGTAAATTTGGCTCGAAATTTGCCAAAAGATAAAATTTACCTGATCGCTTTTGAGTATGCTAGCCACCTAAATTTACCTGAAAATATAGGGGCTTTTATGCTTTTAAAATCTAAAAAATTCGGAAACACCTCGCTTAGCTATTACTCTTAAGTTTTTGCATCAAATTTGGAATACTAATTGCTTTTAGTCCTTGAAAATACAAATTTAAGGACTAAAATGAAACTAGCGGCATGCTTGCTAACCCTTGCCATATCGGCTTTTGCGGCGCAGATAAAAGACATCGCAAATGTCGTGGGCGTGAGGGAAAATCAGCTGATCGGATACGGCCTGGTCGTCGGTCTAAACGGCTCTGGCGACGGTAGCAGCTCGGAGTTTACGATCCAGTCTCTTTCAAATATGCTTCAAAGCGTGAACGTAAAAATAAAGCCCGACGATATCAAATCAAAAAATACCGCCGCGGTAATGGTTATCGCAAAGCTACCGCCGTTTGCTAGGCAAGGCGATAAGCTCGACGTCGTGATCTCATCTATCGGCGATGCAAAGAGCCTTCAGGGCGGAACGCTTTTGATGACTCCGCTTAAGGGCGTGGACGGTGACATTTACGCCCTAGCGCAGGGCTCGCTAACCATAGGCGGTAAAACTGCATCTCGCGGAGGCGGAAGTAAAGGCGGCAACCACGTAACCGCGGGCACGATCCCAAGCGGCGCTATCGTGGAGCGCGAAATAGCTTACGATATCTACAATCAAGAAGCGATATTTTTAAGCCTTAAAGAGTCAAATTTTGATACTGCTTCAAACATCCAAAGAGCGGTAAATTTAAATGTAGGAGTCGATAGCGCGGTAGCCGTGGACTCTCGAACGATCAGGATCGCTAAGCCAAACGGCGCAAATATGGTTGATTTCGTAGCCAGGGTGTTAAATTTGGACGTGGATTATAAAGCGCTCGATAAGATCGTAATCGACGAGCGCACGGGCACGATAGTAAGCGGTATAAATATCACCGTTGATCCAGTCGTCATCACGCACGGCGACATCACGATAAAGATAGAACCAGACTCATACGACGAAGCGGTAGCGGAGCAACGAACTATCGACCTGCAAGACGGCGCAGCGGTCGATCCCGTAGCTAACATGCTAAAAATCAGCGGCGAAAAAACTACCGTAGCTAGCGTCGCAAGGGCGCTAAGCAAGATGGGCGCGACCCCTAGCGATATCATAGCGATAATGGAAAATCTAAAACGCGTCGGCGCTATACACGTAGACTTGGAGATAATATAATGTTAAACGTAGATACTTCCGCGGCTTTAAGCTCGTATAATAAATTTGCCACTAGTTCAATCGAAAACAGGCGCGCGAATAAGCCTCAAAGCGAACAAGACGCGCTTTTAAAAGAGCAAACCGATGCTTTTGAGGCGTTTTTAGTTAAAAGCGTGCTGGATATCGCGCTAAAAGACGAAAATCCGTTATTTGGCAAGGACGCTGGAGACGAGATATATCACTCGATGTACAACGACACGATGAGCAAGGCTTTGAGTGGAAATTTGGGCTTTAGCGAACTTTTATTCAATTATTTGAAAGAAAGGGCTTAAGAAATTTCAAAATTTGCCGATTTAGTTTCTAACAAATCTAAAAAGGCTTGAAAATGATAGGAACTTTGGGAGCTAAACTGGGCATGAGCCCGCAGCAAATCACTCGCTCAAACGACATAAAAAAGAGCGAAAACATGGAAAAAACACAAGGCAAAGAAGAAAGCAAGGTCGCAAAGATAGCCGAGCAGATCGCAAACGGAACATATAAACTAGATATGTCCAAGACTGCAAAAGCCGTTGCCGATACGCT
>CAUUAH010000043.1:0-12546 GCA_963542985.1 uncultured Campylobacter sp.
TACACGCGTAAGATCGTCGGCAGCGTCAGATGTGTATAAGAGACAGAATTTATGCGCTATCTTTTGTCCTTCGAAAATATGCGTCACGCCGATATCTGCACTCGTAACGGAGAAGGTTTTTACGCTAAATTGAAATCCGCTCTTTGTGCTCTGAGCGCTTTTTTGCTCGGTTTTTTGGCTCTTTTTCGCGGCGTTTTTTTCTGCCGTTTTTTGAGATTTGGCAGGTTTTTTCGCGCTTTCGGTTTTGCTTTTGGCGCTTGATTTTTTAGCGGTTTTTTCGCCGTTTAGTCCAAGCTCGCTAATAGCGCTAAGCTCGCCGTTTTCTTTTAGTTCGGTTGCAAATTTAGGCTTATTTATACTGACGCTTCCTATTTGCAGCGCCGTTTTAGCTAGGTCTAGATCCGCGTCCTTCACGCCGATTTCAGCAATAGTAGCGAGCTCTTTATTTTTTGTTTTTAGCGCGATTTTTTGCACTTTTACTTCGCCGATAGAAGCGGCGCTGGCGTTATTTTCCAGCGTAAATTTAGGTGCGTTTATGACGAGCTTTTCTAGGCTTGCCGCGCTGTTTTTACCGACTGGGGCGGAGGCTGCGCTAAGCGTCAAATTTTTTAGGCTAGCAGCGATATTTTGCCCGTTTATTTTGGCATCCAGCTCGCTTGCGTTCGCGTCTTTTAGCTTTATCTCACCGACGCTTTTTTCGGTCAAGTTTATCCCGCTAACGCCCAGGGCTTTGAGCGCTGCGGAGGCGTTTATATCGCCTTTTTCGTTTATATCGGCCTTAAGGGCGACGCCGCTCAAATTTAGCCTGTTTAAATTTGCCTGCGCCTCGCCTTTAAAGCTCGTATTTATAAATTTTATCTCGCTAATATCGGCTGCGAAGCTTCTTTTTTCGCTAACGTCGGCATTTATCTCGATGGCGGGCAGATCAAGCTCCTCTAAGCTCAAATTTTGCCCCTCTAGCTGTGCTTCAAACGACTTTAAATTTAAAGCGGCATTTTTTAAAGCAGCCTTGATAACGCCGCCGTCCGCGCTTAGTTCGTAACTAGTTTTAGCGTTTATAAGCGCGCTGTTTATGCGCAGATCTTGCGTGTCGATGAAGCTAAGAGCGACGGGACGGACGTTAAAGTCCTTTAGGCTAAGCTCGCCGTAAACGCGAAGCGGCGCGAGGTCAATCCCGCCCTGCCAGTCTAGCTTTTGCGCTAGCGTGGAGTTTGCGTCAAAGACATGCTTGCCCGCGCTATTTTGCTCGGTATTTATGCCCGAGATTTCGTAGTTTATGCCCTCAAATTTGGCACTAAAAGGCTGTTTTAAACTCTCGTCCGAGTAGGCAAACGAGCCGCCGATTATCTTTGTGCTGTTTAGGGCGAAATTTATGCTATTGGTTTCGTTATTTTCGGTGCTCGTAGCATTTGATTCGCCCAAAAACGCGGCCAAATTTAGCGTGCCGTTTTTATCTCTAGCGATATTTACGCTTGGGCTTTCAAGGCGCAAAATATCAACCTCCGCAAGCTTGTTAAATAGCGAAAAAGGCTTAAGTTTGACATCGATTTGCTCCGCGCTAAAAAGCGGCGCGGTCGTGTTTAGCTCGGGACGCGTAACGTTTAGCTCGAAGGTAAATGGGTTAAATTTAGCCTCCGCCACGCTAAGGCTCGCGTTCATATCCTTTAGCTTTGCGGGCAGGGTATTTTTTAGCGCGTAAGGAACGCCTAAAAAGCCCGCGAGCGTGTAGATAAGCAGCAAGCCTGCGAGCAAGCCTAGGATAATAAGAGCGATTTTTTTACTTTTTTGCATAAATTTGCCTCGATTTTTTTGGCGGATTTTACTAGGATTTTGATTAAAGGGCGGTTATTTTGGTGGGTTTGCGAGTAAAATTTGAATGTAAAATTTGGAGATATTTTGAGATTTGAAGCCGGCGTCAAATTTAGCCCGCAAATTTGACTGCCCACGTAAATTTTGCTTTTAAGGTCAAATTTACGGGGCTAAATTTGCAAATCACTCAAGCTCGGCAAAATTTAAATCACCGAGCTTAGCGGTCAAATTTACAGATCAGTCGTAACGTCGTTTTCTACCTTGATCGTTACAGTTTGAGCCACGCCGTTATCGTCGGTTGCGCTGCTCGTAAATGATTTGTGCGTAGCGTCAGATCCACCCGCGTTCCACTGTGCGCTTGATTTTACGGTATCGTCGCTACCGCCCTTGATCTCTAGTGTTTTATCCTGGGCGCCAAGGTCTAGCACGTCTTTTGGATCGACGTTTAGCACGGCGTTATTTACGGTGCTTACATCGACCGAGTTTATATTTTCCGCTACTTTTGCGATCTTTGATAGATCGATATTGCCGTCTCCGTCCAGGCTATTTACGACTAGGTTGCCGTTGTTGTTTGTGGTCGTCATCTTAGTGTCGTTACCGGTACCCAAACCGACGCTCCCTACGGTCGCGCCGTCTTGAACGATAAGCGTATCGTCGTGATTGCCTGTTCTAACGGCGTTTACTACGGTGCCTGCGTCTTTTACGATGACGGTATCCTCGGTATTTCCGCCAGTATTGTTATCGTCTCTAAAGTCTACGGTCGTATTTATGACGTTTACCTTTGCTCCGCTTTGAACGACGATAGTCTGCTCGCCGCTAGGTCCGTAGGCGTATAGAGCGCCCCTTACCTCGGCGCCGTCTTCGACGGTGATAGGCGCGTTGCCGTTGCTTTGTATGCCGCCAACGCTAGTACCCTCGCCTGAGACCGTTACGGTGCCGTTTCCGGTGTTTGCGCTAACTGCGTGCTCGATATAGGCTTTGTTGTCTACGCGTATAATATCATCACCGGCGTGACCACTAACCGAGTGCGCTCTCGTACCGCTTCCGGTTACGGTTATCTTATCGTCGCCACCCCAGCCGGCTATGCCCGCATTTACAGCGTGCGCTCCGTCGCTTAGCACTATCTCGTCATTGTCTTCGCCGCCCGTGATGCTTCCGTTTACTCTAAGCTGCGGAGTGGTTAGTCCTTCGCCCACTACCGTTCCTGTACCTGTTACGGTTATCTTGTCTTCGCCCGCGCCGCCTTCTACGGTTTTCTTGACTTTTGATCCGCTTGTTACGTTGATCACGTCTACATCTATACCGCCTAAAACGCTGCCTCCGATTGTCGAATTTGAAACGTTGATCTCATTTTTGCCGCCATAGGTGCTGCCTTCGACGTTGCCTTTTACTTCAGCGTTTTGGACGGTGATATTATTTCCGTCGGAATTCTGAGCTGCACCGTATACGCTAGGATTTTCTCCTTTGCCACCACTAACGCTTCCTTCTACTTTAGCACCGTCTAAAATTTCGATTGTGTCGCTATCTTCATTTCCCTCCACATTCTCGGTTATGACCGTGCCGGCTCCGCGTACAGTTATCTTATCATCACCCCATCTTCCGACTATGCCGTCTACCTTTGCGCCTTTTTCTACCACAATCGTATCGTTTCCGCCTCTACCGTTTATACCGCTAACATAAGTTCCCGCACCGCTTACAGTTACTTTATCGTCGCCTTCATCTGCTATTATGAGCTTAGTCTCCGCACCGTCTTTTACCGTAATGTCGTCGTTGCCGTCTCCGCCCAGTATATTTTTTGCATAAGTTCCGCTTCCACTTAGAGTTATAGTATCTGCATCAGCACCGCTGTCTACTATATCCTTACCTGGATTTACCCGCTTTTCATGAACATCATTCATGGTTTTCGTATCGCCATATATCGATCCACTTACTTGTGCGCCGCTTTCTAGGGTTATGGTATCTTTTCCGGCTTCCCCTAATATATTGTTTATCGAAGAATTTCCTTTGGCAGTTATCACGTCGTCGCCTGCGCCGCCGCGGATGTTTCCTCTTACCGTGGCATTTTCGACGTTTATGGTATCTATACCGTCATTGCCGAACACGTTACCTACGGTAGCGTTATTTTTAACGTTTATAATATCCGTGCCGTCGTTGCCTTCTACGGTAACGACCTTGGCTTTATTTTCGACGGTTATAGTATCGTTGCCTTTATCGCCTTTTACTTCTTTTACGTAAGTATTTTCTCCCGAAACCTCGATAGTGTCGTTATCTAGATCTCCGCTAACGTAGCCTTCTACTCTAGCGCCGTTTCTAACGTAAATTTTATCGTCGCCGTGTCCGCCTTCGATTTTTTCTGATACGGTGGCGTTATCTACGGTAATAGTATCTACGCCTTTATCGCCTTGTACGGATTTTACTTTGGCTTTATCGCTGATCGTTATAGTAGAGTCGCCCGAGCTTACGTCGCCGACACGAGATACTTCGGTATTTTCTCCGGTGACGGTTATAGTGTTATTCCCGGTTTCGCTATACATCCCCGCATTGGCTCCGTAAACCCATCCGGCCACTTTCGAGCCGCTCTCTACGGTGATAGTATTGCCGCCTTGATCTCCGGAAATATTTCCTTTTACGTTAGATTCGTTTTGCACCAAGATCTTATCATCGCCCTCTGCGCCTACTATAGCTACTCTGAACGGGTTTCCTTGGCTATTTGTAGCGCTTTTGCCTTCTATGGTAGATTTATTTACGGTTATATCGTCTTTCCCGCCCTCGCCGTAAATAACTCCACCGATAGTGCTATTTGTGATATTTATAGTATCCTTACCGTCCACGCTACCGTCAGTAACGTTTTGCCTATGATCTGCGTCGCCGAATACGTTTTTCTTCACTTCGCTGTTTATTATATTGATCTCATCATCGCCTCTACCGCCCCAAATTTGACCGTTTACGGTTGAGTTTTTGATAGTGATTTTATCGTTACCGTGCTTGTTGTAGTCGTTTTGAGCGCCGCCTAGATAGCTATCCGCGTGTACGCCTTGGTGATTATGCGAAAGATCAGACGATTGTCCGGTTGCCCTATTGACGTATACGCCGTAAAAGCTATCCGCTCCGCCTATTTCGGAGTCGGTTATTTCTATCTCGTCGTCGCCGCCCTCGGTTAATATCCCGCCTACTTTAGAGCCATTTTTGACAAATACCTTATCGTCGCCGGAATTTGTAAAGATAGTTCCTTTTACGGTAGCGTCGTCTACGGTGACTTTTTGATCATCCCTACTGTCTATATCTATATCAAAAGCAACCGTAGCCTTATTTTGAACGGTTACGTCGTTTTTAGTCTCAAGCGTTCCGCCGCCGTTAGCTTCTCCAAATTTATAGCCTGTTATTCTGCTCACGCTAGTGTCGGCTCCGTCGACCACCACTTTGTTGTTTCCGGTACCTAGTTGCACGCCGGCATCATACTGATCCTTGGCAATGCTAGAGTCTCTATCCCCTACCGTAGCGCCGCTTTTTACGTTGATGGTATCGTCGCCGTCGCCGTCAAAGATAGCTTTTTTGATTACGGCTTTATCGCTAATATTTATAGTATCGTTACCGCTGCCGGCAAAAACGCTGCCTTGTATCGTCGTATGTTCGCCTTCTACATTGATCTTGTCATCGCCGCTACCGCTGTTTACGTTATTTAAAATTTCAGCTCCGTTTTTGACGGTAATCGTATCGTCTCCGGTTCCAGTTGAAACCATATCCACCTTAGCTCCATCTACAGTGATATCGTCAGCCTTGTCGGAACCGAAAATTTTAGGTTTTACGGCGTTACTAACCTTCACGATAGTAGTAGTTGTAGGATCATATCCCGAAGTATCGGTCGTTTCGCTTGCTACTACTAGCTTTTTAGCTTGATCTGAGCCTATGATTACGCTCTTATCCTTACTTATATACCATCCGTCTTGGATGTCGAATTCTTCGGTGTTGTAGTTTAGATAAGCCTTTTCAAAAGTCTGCGAATTTACGGTTTTGTTCTCTTTAGTCACGGTATACCCGCCCGGGATCGCCGAGCTAAATAAAGAACTCGTATTAGCCGTATTAAAATTTGCATACGGAGCTGATGCCTGTCCGCTCACGGCGCTGTCTAAGGCCTCGAAGTATTCATTTGATTTATCTAAATTTGTGGTTCTTACAGCTGCTTTAGCGCCTGTTTGGCTTATCTCCGCATCATATGCTGATGATGGGATTTCGATCTTTTTCGGATTTAGCTGAGGCTCTAGTTGCGACTGCTGAGAACTAATGCTCTCGGAGACGCCCCTTGCGGCTGAGCCCTGATAGGCGTTACTACTTTGCGAGCTTTGGCTGGCTCCGCCTAAATCGCCGTAAGTAGCGCTCACGTTTGAAATATGACCGCCCTGAGTAAATGAAACTTGGCTTAGGCTAACGCCGTCTCCGCTGGCAGCGCCAGCGCCACCGCCCGCTGCGGTCGCTTCTAGATCTTGCAGTTCGGTTCCGTTAAGCAATGCTTGTTGCAAAGCCTCAACGTTAGCCATCGCAGTCTCGTTTCCAAAGCCCTCGTTTACCGCTACGCTTTGATCGAGCACCAGCGTATCTTTGCCTAGCATTACGATATCTTTGCCGTTATTTGCCGAGATTACGATCTTAGACGCCGCGTCCTGCCCGACGACGCTCTCGCCAAGATAAACTAGATCTCCTACGTTTAGCTCTCTTTTTACGCCGTTGCTACCGACAGCTACGACTTTGCCCTCTATACTTTTTACTATTCCTGCTTGAGTTGGCATAAAAGTTCCTTTTTGTGTTTTAAATTTGTGCGGATTATATAGTTATTTGGGATTTTTGTATATTGTACCAAAGTACAATGCGTTAAATTTTAGAGGCGTTGTAGCCAAATTTAGAGGCGCAAATTTAACTCTGCACCCCTCAAATTTAGCCTAAATTTTAAAATTTCTTCTTTCTCACGTCCGCGACGATATTTTTAGCCATATCGTCGATCTGGCGCGTTATGTCGTTTGTCGTATTTACGATAGAGATATTTTCGTGCGTGATGTTGTCTATCGCAGAGACCGACTCGTTTATCATATTTATTGCGCCGGTTTGCTCTTTTATATTTTCGCTCATATCGTTGATGCTTTGAGCTAGTACGTTTGCGTTAGCTTCGATTTCGCCAAGCGATTTTTGAGTACGTTCGGCAAGCTTTCTAACCTCATCGGCTACGACCGCAAAGCCCCTACCGTGCTCGCCCGCACGAGCAGCTTCGATAGCGGCGTTAAGCGCTAGCAAATTTGTCTGATCGGCAATATCGCGGATTATAACTATGATATTTTTGATCTCTTCGCTTTGGCGCGTCACATCCTGCGCCTTTTGACTAATGGCGTTCATAGAGCTACTCATCTGCTCGACTGCGGCGGCGCTTTCTTGGATAGAGTGGGCTTGTTTGTTTGCGCCCTCCGTCAAATTTCGCATAGAATCGGCCAAAATTTTAGCCCGCTCTTCTAGCATCTGCGCCTCTTTTAGATTTTCTTTTAGCATGTGACTCACGGCAACTCCGGCACTCTCTATGCCTACGATCATATCTTTTAGGTCGCTTTCTAGCTCCTCTTGCACCTCGACTTTAGCGGTATAGTCGTTTTTGTTGTAGGAATTTAGCACACGCGCGATATCTCTTAAATTTGACGAGATAGAGGCAAAAAAGTGGTTTAGTAGCTCTTTTAGCTCAACTAGCGCAGGGTTGTTTGGATCTGCTTTGATAGTCGCGCCCATATGACCCTTTATCATGAGGTTTGCGATGCCGTTCATCTCCTCGATTAGGGAGCTATCTTTTTTGATGCCGCCTATGACCTTATCGATATTTTCATTAATAGCTCGGCTCATAACGCCAAATTCATCCTTCGTGCTTACGACTAGCTTTTCAGGGGCTTTAGATGCTTCATAAGTAACAAACTTAAACGTATCGTCGAGCTTTTCTTGGATAGTTTTTATCGGGCTTAGCGATTTTTTAAGCAGCACATAGACAAATAACGAAAGCGCGATGATAAACACCGCAGCTAGTATTAGCTGAGCTTTTAAAAGCGGCAAGGTGTTGCTAGAAAAGGTATCCGCGCCGATCGCTGCGACCGCCAGCCAACCGTTTTCGCCGATGGGCAAAACCTTAGCCGTTACATTTTCACCTTTGTAGTTGACGTATGGTATCAGGCCATTTTCGTCAAACCTTTTTGCTGCGTATTCTTCCGCTAAATACTTACTCGCGGGGACGGTTTTTCCTATATTTGAGGGATCGCTATGCATTAGTATCAGACCGTCTTTATTCATCAGATAAACATAGCCATATTCGGTCTTGCCCATATCTAAAATTTTCTTGCTTAGAGCGTCGATCTTTAGATCTATCGCCGCTACGCCCGCAAATTTACCGCCCTCGTTTACCGGCACGGCAAAGGTCATAACCAGGCTTTGACTCATAGCATCGATATAAGGCTCGGTATAAATAGCCCTATTTGCCGCTTTCGTATCCATATACCAGCCGCGTTTACGAGGGTCGTAATTATCCTTTTCAGGGGTTAACTTGTTATTTGATGATTGAAAATGACTTCCATCAACTTCTCTACCGAAATAAATATAGTCCACGATAGAATTTGACTGATCTTTTTCTAGAACTAATGTTTTTAGTAGCTCCTCTTCGCTATGCTGCGCTTTTTGTACTTTTACGCCTAGTTTTTTTACTGTGTCGATATAGTCTTTAAAAAACGATTCCGTAACGGTATCGACGTCTTTTAAAATTTGAGCCTGGTTTTGGCTAACGAGCTGAACGACCTTATTCTCGGCCGTATAGTAACTAACCGCCGAAATAGCGGCAAATGAAACGATCAGCGAGACGATGAGCATCACGGCTATCTTATTCGTGATTGACCTAAACATAAACACTTCCTTTACAAACTTAAATTCAAAATAAACGCTAATTATAGCTTACAATAGTAAAACGGTGCTTAATATTTAAATTTTAGCGTTTGCGCTGCCGATAAATTTGTTTTTTGCAGTAAAATTTAGGTTAAATTTGAAGCAAAGGATATTTCGTGTTTAAGGCTTTTAGAATTTATGATTTCGTTAAAGATGATGGAAATAACGACTTTTACGGTGTATTCATCGACAGACTCTATCCTCGCGGCGTGAAAAAGGAAATATTTAGCTCGTTTTTGTGGCTAAAATCTATCACACCTTCAAATGAGCTTAGGGCTTGGTTTCACGAGGATAAAGAGGGTAGATTTAGCGAGTTTAGGCTCAAATTTAAAACCGAACTTGCAAACGAGGAAGCGGCGGCGGGACTAAAAAAGCTAAAATCGCTAGAAAAAACTCACGGCAAAATCGCACTGCTAACGGCGACGAAGGATATAAATTTAAGCCACGTTACGGTGATTTTGGAAGCGCTTAAAGAGAGGGATTAAATTTTACTTTCGCAGCGCGACTTTCAAAATTTAAGTCAAAAGCGGCAATCTTGCGGCGATAAATTTAAAAAGATAGAGCGGCGTTCTGTAAGCCAAAACGCCGCATTAGCGTAATATTAGAAGCGTTGTCCGATAGTAAATTCAAACGTGCTGGTGTCGTCGCTATCCTGCTTGTTAAGCGGTTTAGCAAAGATAAGCTGAAGCGGTCCCATCGGCGTCACCCACTCGATACCAACGCCGGCGCTATATCTGCTGATACGTCCGTCGATATACTCGTATCCAGCCCTTCTTTGTACGTGTTTGCCCTCTATGACGCCGTAGTCAACAAACATCACGCCGCGCATCTTTACGCGTTCTATGATCGGGAAGCTAAGCTCGGCCGAGCTGTTAAACGAGATAGTGCCGCCCGTCTCGTACCATTGGCCGTTTAGAGCTTTTACCTTCGGCGAAACCGTCCTGCTCTCAAAGCCGCGTAGATTTCTGATGCCGCCCAGGTATAGCCTTTCGTTGATCGGTATGTATCCGCGATCCCAAATTTTACCGAAGCTCGATTTAAATCTAAAAATAAGGTCGTAGTCTACCCACTCTCTGATGCCTTGATACCAGTTAAAATTCGTTCTACTCTTTACAAATTTCTCGTCGCCGCCCACGCCCGCAAACTCTAGGCTAGTGCTTGCGATGATACCGGTACGAGGTAGATAATAATCATCTGTGCTGTTATAGGTGATAGACGGGATGAGCGAGCTTTTGATGCTTTTGCCGTCTTTATAGCCGACGCTTTTTAGCACGTCGCTAAGCCCGCTGATACGGCTTTGCTCGATGACGTAGCCCAAAGACGCGCTTAAATTTCTAGTTAGCTTTCTGCCTAGTACCAAATTTAGACCGTATGATTTCTCGTCGTAGTTGTTCCAGTTGTAGTCGTTAGCGTATAGCGTGCCGCCCAGGCTGTACTCGGAGTCAAAAAGGCGCGGATTGGTTAAGCCTATCTGGCCTGAGAGCTCGTTGTCGCTTCTATCGACGCTTATGACGCCCTTCATACCGCTACCAAACACGTTCGTATCAGACACGCTAGCGTTAAGTAGTAATCCGTCCGAGCTACCGTAGCCGATACCGCCGCTGATAGAGCCCGTAGAGGCTTCTTTTACTTTTACGAGTAGATCTACTTGATTTTCTCCGACGCGCTGCTCTTCGATTTCGACCTCGTCAAAGTAGCTCGTTCGCTTTAGCGCGTCCTTGCTATCTTGCAAGTCGGTTCTACTGTATAAATTTCCCTCCGTGAGGTATAGCTCGCGTCTAACGACTCTATCCACGGTTCTGTCGTTGCCTGAAATTTGAACGTTTCTTATATATACTTTTTCGTCAGGCACAACCTCGTAGACGATACTTACGGTCTTGTCTTCGACGTTTTTCTCGGTTTTTGGATTTATCCTTACAAACGCATAACCCTTATCCGCTACCATATCGTCGAGCTTTTTTATATCTTGTCTTAGGCGAGCGGAGTTCATCACGTCACCGCTTTCTAGCCTAAAGTCTTTTAAAATTTTCTCTTTATCAAGCTCTAAAAACTCAGGCGCTTCGATATCTACGCTAGATACCCTATACTGCTCACCCTCGGTTACGTAGTATGTTAAGTCTGCAGTGTAGTTGTCCATGTAGGCGTTTAGATACGGGTTTGAAACCGTCGCGTCTAGGTAGCCTTTTTGGTAGTATTTATCTTGGATTCTCGCAGGATCGTTTGGTAGCTCAAAAAGCTTAACCTTACCGTCGTTTCTACCCCACATCCAACCCATAAATTCGCGCTCTTTGTTCGCTACCACAGGCTCCACATCGTCATAATCAAAAAGCTTCGCGCCGACTAAATTTACGTTTTCTATTATGATATTTTCGCCGCGGTTTATGTTCATCGTGACAAAAAGACTACTTTCATTGCCCGCCACCGGCTCTTTGGTTACGTCTATGACCGTGTCGAAGTAGCCTTTTGACTCGTAGTACTGCCTGATGCGCTCTTTTGCGCGCTCGATGGCTAACTCGTCGTACATATTGCCTTGTTTGATGTTGATTAGTCCGTCGATGGCGGTTTTATCGTTAGTCACTACGCCTTTGATATCGATACGAGCGATGCTAGGTTTTTCTTTTACCGTTACGGTCACGTCGCCGCCCTCGTTTTCGATGTAGATATCGTCGAAATAGCCCTGTCTAAACAGCTTTGCGATCGCCCTATCCGTACTATCGCCGCTTAGATCGTCTCCGACTTTTAGCCCCATTATCTCCTTTGCAGTTTCTGGAGACAGATGCACGAGACCTTTAAAATTTATGGAAGTTATCTGCTCGGCATTCGCCAAAACTGCGCCCAAAAGTAGTAGAAAAACGCTTTTTTTCATTGATTTAACCTAAAAATGATGATAAGGCTGTATAATAGCACATTTTATTTTTAAACAATATAAATTTAAAAGGCGAATTTATGAAAATCGGTATCGTAGGCCTAGGACTCATCGGCGGCTCGCTCGGACTCAGTCTCAAAAACGAAAAACTAATCAGCTGTGTTAGCGGAATGGATCTAAGCAAAGAGCATGAAAAACAAGCCATTGAGCTCGGTCTCGTGCATGAAATTTTAACCCTTGAGCAGATGAAGCAAAAGTGCGATATGATATTTCTAGCCATCCCCGTAGAAGCCATCATCAAAATCGTCAAAGAATTTGAAGGCATCGGCGAAAATACGACTATCGTCGATCTTGGTAGCACTAAGCAAAAAATAATCGAAGCCGTACCCGAGAGCATCAGGCAAAATTTCATCCCCGCTCACCCGATGGCCGGCACCGAGTACTCCGGCCCGACCGCCGCGTTTTCTGGGCTTTTTAAAGATGCCGTCGTAGCTATCTGCGATTTTAAAGAAAGCGGCGAAATGCATGTCAAGCGCTCGGTCGAGCTGTTTTCGCACCTGGGCATGAAGATTATCTTCATGAGCGCAGCCGAGCACGATCATCACGCCAGCGTCATCTCTCACCTACCCCACGCCATCAGCTTTTCGCTAGCTGGCAGCGTACTAAAAAAGGAAAACAAAAAAAATATCATCGCGCTAAGCGGCACTGGATTTAACGGCATGATCAGGATCGCCAAAAGCTCGCCCGTGATGTGGACGGATATCTTTAAACAAAACAAGCAAAATTTGATAAATTCGATAGACCTTTTCAAAAAAGAACTTGACGAATGCGAAAATTTAATCAAAAATGATCAGTGGGACTTTCTCTTATACACATCTCCGAGCCCACGAGACTAGAGCTCATCGCGTATGACGTCT
>CAUUAH010000044.1:0-12366 GCA_963542985.1 uncultured Campylobacter sp.
ACGCGTAAGATCGTCGGCAGCGTCAGATGTGTATAAGAGACAGCTATATATGAGTAAGGTAATAGCCGAAAAAAATAATGCCCGAATTTACGCGCAAAATATAAATAATGGCGTAGTATTTACTATTAAATTTAAAAATTCATAATTTATTAAATTTCCCCTTTTTTCGCCCCCTTTTTACGATAGCATTATCAGTATGAAATCTTTTTGATTTTAGATCCAAAATTTATAAGGAGGGCGCAATGAGGAATTTAAGTAAAACCTTATTAGGTTTGCTTATGGGCGTTAGCGTCTTCGCATCGCAAGCCTGTTGCGAAGAACACAACATGCAGATGTCTCAACAAGCGCGAGACGTCATAGCAAACCCAAAAGGCACGCTTCAAAGTAGAGGCGTAATATCCTTGCAAGACTACATCGTAGAAGAGCAAGAGATGTATGAGTGGCTGTTTAAAAACCACCCGATTTTTACAAAATACGGCGGTAAAACAGTCGGTAAACTAGACGTTCACGACCGTGGACTTGAGTGGCTTGCCGAAGGTCACGGCTTTGACATGTCAAAAGCTAGTAAAAGAGACGGCGGTAAAGGCTACAGCTCTATGATGTATAGGATACCTGCGGGTTCGTCTTTGCAGTTTCCTAACAAATTCGTAGGATCCGAAAAGTGCGGCGAGTGCCACCCTGCGCAGTACGAGGTATGGAGCAGATCGCGCCACGCTACTACTATCCGTTTCCCTGGCGAGCACCCAGAGGTTAACAACAACCTAACCGATCCGGTATTTAGCCCGGATACGGCGTCTATCTTGCCTCAAGGTATTACTCCGGACGTTATTTACGCGACAGTCGGACACCTAAGAACCAAATTTGGCTTCGTCGATGCGTGGCTACTACGCGGTACTTACCATATCGAAGGCGGTAACCTAAAAGACGGCACGGGTCAAGTCGTAGCCGGCGGTAACCAATTCCAAAGAACTTGGGCGTTAAATTTAACTCCTGAAACGGTTAAGAAAATCAAAGATTTTGTTCCTGATTTTCCGGAAACTCTAGCTGATTACGGCGATAACGGCGGATACGTCAGAGGTCTAGCCTCATATGCCGCTAAATACAAAAAGTCAATGTTCTTCCAAGCAAACGGTTCTTACTGCGAAGTTTGCCACCCGTTCAAATTTGACTTTAAAACTAAGAAAGAGTTCTATGCGGCTCTTGGTAATGCCAAAGAGCTTCAAAAACACACCATCTCTAAAGGCGTAAGCTGCGAGGAGTGTCACGGAGCCGGCGGTCACCTTGACGGAGCTACAAACTTTAGAACATCAAACTGCGAACGCTGTCACCAAAGATTTAACTATAGCCCAGACCTAGCTAGAGCCAATCCTCTAAACCAAGGCAAGCTTGACCTATCTCTAAGCTCTAAATTTAAATCAATGGGACCAGGATGCGGATCTGAGGGTTCACAATCATACTTTACCGCTCACTACGATAAAGGTATGCGCTGCACCACTTGCCACGATCCTCACGATAACACAGGTCCGGTTGTAGGCGATAAGACTATCAAAGGCGTAAACTATAACTCAGAGCAAGGCTACCTAAGTGCGCTTTACACTAAACCAAAAATCAGAAAAGATTGTCAAGATTGCCACAAAGAGCAAGCATATATCGCTTCTAGAGCCGATACGCATAAAGACAACACTTGCGCATCTTGCCACATGCCGTTCATGATGAGCTGCGAGAACTTCTACGCTATCCAGTTCCAAGATAACGCTGGATTTGATACTCAAAGAAGATCTCACATCTGGAAGATCGACGTAGATCCTGCTAGAAAATCTCTAGTTGCGGGCGATGCGGCTAAAGGACCAAGAGACGCTAAAGATTGGCACTTCCAAAGAGATAAAAACGGACACAACTTCGTTGACCTAATGTGGGCGTGCGCTAGAACGTCTTGGGCCGATAAAGATATGCAAGATACTAAAGGCTGCCACAGCCCTGTTCTATCTGAGCTAAAACCTACCCTACACTTCAAGAACCAAAAACAGGTTTACGACGAAGTAATGGGATGGCAAACTCCTGTTAAAAACGACTTCTCTCAAGTCAAAATCGGTATCGAGGGACTTTACGCTATCTTAGAAACTAAGAAACTAAGCCCTAGCGATAAGACAAGAGTTTATGAGCTAATCGAAAAAGCGCAAGACACAGTTGACTTGCTACAAAAAGACGGCTCATGGGGTATGCACGGCTTTAAATATACAAAACAAAGACTCGACGCTTCTAAAGAGTACATCAAAGAAGCCCAAAGAATCATAAACAACAATTTATGATGCGATTACGGACGCCGCGCTTTTGCGGCGTCCAAATTTAATAAGGTAAAATTTATGCGTTTTAAATTTAGCAAAAACCCGATTTTAGCTCTCTGCCTAACGGCCGGTTGCGTCTTGTGCGCTAGCGCGGCGGATAAAGAGACAATGACGCAAGAGCAAAAAGAATCATACAGTATTGGAATTTCAACCGGAACCTATATCTCCGCACAACTAAAAAAACAAGAAAGCCTAGGCGTTAAATTTGACAGCAAGTCTATTTTAGACGGCTTTGCCGACGCTTTTAAAAAAGAACAAAAACTAACTGACGAAGAAATAATCTCTCTACTAAACCAAAGAGACGAAAAACTAAATAAGCTAACCCAAGACGCGCTAAAAAAAGCGCTTGAAAAAAATTTAAAAGAGGGCGAAGAATTTATGGCGAAAAACGCCAAAAACAAAAAGGTCAAAACGACTAAATCAGGGCTTCAGTACGAAGTCATGGCTGTCGGCGACGGCGATAAGCCAAGACCTGAGAGCGTAGTCGCGCTAAACTATAAAGCTTACCTCATAAACGGCAAAGTTTTTGACGATACGTACTCTAGAAACGAGCCTGCGATCCTTTCGATGGTAAATTTGATAGACGGCCTACAAGAGGGCCTCATGATGATGAACGGCAACTCAAAATATAAATTCGTCATCCCGTCTCACCTAGCTTACGGAGACGAGGGCGCAGACGAGATACCGGGCGGCTCGACGCTGATTTTTGAAGTCGAGCTAGTAAAGGCGCTAAAACCTGGCGAACTAGCCGGCGCAGCCAAAAAAATAAGCGAAACTCAGCCGCGAAATTTCCATGGCGCGCATAGCCACGGAAGTAGCGTTGGTAGATAAATTTAGGATATTTAATCCATACGGATGGAGAAGAATATGAAAGAGCAAAATACAAGAAGGACGTTTTTTAAAGTCCTTGCTTCGGGCGCGGCGGTTGCGGGAGCGACTAGCGTACTGGGCAAGAGTATAAATTTAGACGCCCCTACGGAAAACGGCAAAAAGCCGCACTACGGCATGATCTTTGATCAGAACAAATGCGTGGGCTGTACCGATTGCGAGATCGCCTGTAAAAAGGTAAATTTGGTTCCGAAAGGTCAAATGAGGCTTTTTATCCAGGATAAAACCGATCCGCTAAATTTAAAAGAAAAGCGCTATGTTAGAGTATCTTGTCAGCAGTGCGAGGATGCGCCGTGCGTGAACGTATGCCCGACAAAAGCCTGCCACAAGGACGAAAAAACCGGCATCACGACGATGAATACCGACGACTGCATCGCCTGTAAATACTGCATCGTCGCCTGTCCTTACGACGTGCGCTTCATAAACCACGATACCAAAGCCGCGGAGAGCTGCAACTTCTGCTTGGATACGAATTTAAAAGACGGTCACGAGCCCGCCTGCATCGAGGCGTGCAGATACGAGGCGATCGTGTTCGGCGATCTAAACGATGAAGAGTCGCACATCAGCCAGCTACTTCGCGTAAAAGACAGCCTGCGAATGCATCCTGAGTGCGGCACGAAGCCGAGTCTGCGCTATATTCCTGCGGTTAAATTGGGGGTGTGACATGAACGGAGCTATAAATTTTACTGCGACCTTCTCGCACGGCGTGGAGTGGGGCTGGCCGATCGCGGTTTATCTCTTGCTAGCGGGCATGAGCGGCGGCGCTTTGATAGTCGCGATCCTCGTCAAATTTTATAAAAAACAGACCGAAAGCACGCCGCTATTTAAAGCTGCGTCGCTGCTATCTTTTGTTACGATTTTACTCGGTATGGTCTGCCTGGTAGCCGACCTTGAGAGGCCGCTACTTTTCTGGAAAATTTTGATTAATTACAACTTTACCTCGGTTATGTCCGTGGGCGTTGCGGCGCTTTGCGTCTATATCCCGCTTAGCTTCGTAGCCTGCCTTTATGCGTTTGAAGCTGATCTTAGCGGATTTTTATCGCGCAGACTTACTTTTTTAAAAGGGCTTTTCACGCTCGTAATGAAAATTTTAAACGCGCTTCGCCCACTGCTTCTTGCGCTTACGCTTGTTTTTGCGGTCGCGATCTGCGCCTATACGGGCTTTTTGATCTCGGTTTTGGTTAGATTTCCTATCCTTAATACCGCCGTTTTACCTGCGCTTTTCGTGGCGTCTGGCTTATCGGCAGGCATCGCGGGATCTAGCCTCATAGCCGCGCTTTTCTTTAAAGCAGACCCGCACGGCGGCGACCTAAAAATTCTACACGCCGTCGAGTGGCCGGTTTTAGCGATGGAAATTTTACTAATCGGCATGATTTTCGTCTCGCTAATAACGGGCAGCGACGTACAAAAAGCTGCAAGCGTCGCCTTTAGCAAGGGCGTTTACGCTCAGTTGTTTTGGCTAGGCGTCGTGGGCGTAGGCTTTTGCGTACCGCTAGTTTTAAATTTTGCACTGGGCAAAAAGATCGCTCACACCGCGTTTGCGTTCTACGCGAGCGCGCTTGCCAGCGTGGTCGGAGTATTACTTCTTAGAATGTTTATACTATACGCAGGTCAAACTTACGATATAATAATGTAAAACTGCGGAGGGTTAATGAGCGCGCTAAAAATATTAAAATTTTTCATCTCTTACAAGTTCGCGCTCTGCCTCCTTTTTATCCTAGCCGCAGGTGCCGGCGTCGCAACCTTTTTAGAGAGCATCTATGACACGCAAACGGCTAAAATTTTAGTCTATGAGGCGCGCTGGTACGAGTGCGTCATGAGCGCACTTGCGCTTTGTTTGCTTGCTATCATCATAAAAACCAAAATGTGGCACCGCTTCGGCTCCTTCGTGCTTCACACGGCATTTATCGTTATCTTTATCGGTGCGGCTTTGACGCGCTATCTGGGCGCTGAGGGCGTACTGCACGTAAGAGCGGGCGAGAGCGGAAACGAGATGGTAAGCGTAAAGCCGTTTTTGCAAATACGCACAAAAGACGCATTTTTCGAGTATCCGCTAAATTTATCCCAAATCGGCGATAATAATTTTAGCTTCACGCAAAGTATAAATTCCAAAAATTTCACCGTCAAATTTGACTCCTATAAACCAGCGCCCAAAGGCGAGCGCGGTACTCTCGTAGTAAAAGCCGGTTTTGAAGGGCAGCGAGAACAAACGGCTAAAATCCACGGCGGCGTAGGCTGGCTGGGCGAGCCTAGTATGCTAAATTTTGATGGCGAGGAGATAATGCTAACCTGGGGCTCAAAGCTAGTTAGCTTGCCCTTTTCGATAAAGCTTATTAAATTTGAGCTTGAGCGCTACCCCGGCTCGCAAAGCCCGTCCTCATACTCTAGCGACGTAGAGGCACTTTCAGACGCGGGCGAAGTTTTAACGAGATATAAAATTTACATGAATCATCCGCTAAATTTGCAAGGCTTTAAGCTATTTCAGTCCTCCTACGACGCGGACGAGCAAGGCACGGTACTAGAGGTCAACCGCGACCCGGGCAAAATCCCTACCTACATCGGATATTTCTTGCTTTGCGTCGGCGTCATCGGCAACTTTTTTACTAAAAACAGCCGATTTTTAAAGCTCATAAATTTCATAAAAAACAGCAGATTTTCGCTCGTTGCGGCATTTATAGCGCTTGGTTTTTTAAATTTTAACGCAAACGCGGCCGAGCAAAATGGGAGCGAAATTTTAAAAACTTTCGCCGCAAACACCGCCGCTCACGCTAACGGCGAATTTGCAAAACTTCTCGTACAAGACTACGCGGGCAGGATAAAGCCGCTTAGCACCGAAGCCGGCGAAATCATAAATAAAATCTCCGGCATAGACTCGCTTTACGGCCTAAGCGCCGAACAAATCGTGCTTGGAATGAATCTAAATCCCGCGCTCTGGCAAGAGATAAAAATCGTCAAAATAAAAAACGGCGAGATCAAAAAAATGCTAAATTTGAGCGGAGATTACGCGAGCTTTAGGGATGCGTTTGACGCAAACGGCGAATATAAACTGGCCGCGCAGGTCGAAGCCGCGAATGAAAAACCTCTATCAAAACGAGGCACGCTCGATAACGACCTCGTCAAATTTGACGAGCGACTAAACATCGCGTATCTCACGTTTAAGGGCACGTTTTTTAAATTTATCCCGGCAGCAAACGACCCGCAAAATGCCTGGCTCTCGCCAAACGACGCCTTTAACGACGAGCGAGTCGCTCTAGAAGCAAAAAACATGCTAAACGACTATCTCATGGGTCTGCAAGAAGGCATCGCGGATAACGACTGGAGCAAGGCCGACTCCGCGATAGCCGCGCTAAGAAACTATCAGCGCACGGCTTCGGCGGAAATTTTACCAAGCGTTAGCAGGGTCGATGCCGAGGTCTTTTATAACCGCGCTTCGGTGTTTAAAAAGCTCGTTTATTTTTACTGGATTTTGGGTTTTGGCGCGCTTTTGCTGGGGCTTGCTTCGGTATTTTTATCTAGAAGGATTTTGCCGCTTGAGCGAGCGATTTTAACGGCGTTCGTACTAGGCTTTGCGGTGCATACGGCGGCCTTGGCGCTACGCTGGTACGTCTCGGGGCACGCGCCTTGGAGCGATAGTTACGAATCGATGATCTACATCGGCTGGTCGGGAGCGCTAGCGGGGATGATATTTTTTAGGCGTTCGCTGCTTGCGCTTGCGGCGGCTGCGCTACTGGCCGGCATCGTGATGCTGGTAGCTCACATGAGCTTCGTAAACCCGCAGATAACAAATTTAGTCCCGGTACTAAAGTCGTATTGGCTCAGTATCCACGTCTCGATCATCACGGCTAGCTACGGATTTTTGGGCCTTGGCTGTGTGCTTGGGCTGATCGCGCTAGGACTCATGGCGTTTAAAAACAAAGCCAACAAAACGCGCCTAAACGAACAGATCAGATATATCGCGGCGATCGATGAAGCAAGCCTGATTATCGGTATTTGTTTACTGACGCTTGGGAATTTTTTCGGCGGGATCTGGGCGAACGAGAGCTGGGGGCGCTACTGGGGCTGGGATAGCAAGGAGACGTGGTCGTACGTATCGATCCTAGTTTACGCTATCGCGCTGCATCTACGCTTTATCCCGAAGCTAAATTCGCTCTACGTATTTTTGATCGCATCGGTGTTTTCTTACGCTTCGATCGCGATGACTTATTTTGGCGTAAATTTTTACCTAATGGGCATGCACTCTTATGCCAGCGGAGATTTGCCGCCGGTACATATCAGCGTCTATATCGCGCTTGGCTGCATGCTTTTGATAACCGCGCTAGCCTTTAGAGGGCGCGACATAAAAACGATTTAAAAGGAGAAAAAATGTATAAAAAACTACTAATGGCGGCGGTTTTATGCGCTAGCGCAAACGCGGGCTTTATCCAAGAGGGCATGCAAGCCCAGCAAAGCGGCGACCATAAAAAGCTGATAGAAATCTACGAAAAAGCCTGCCACGAGGAAAACAAGGCTTCGGGCTGCTACAACCTTGCCGTGGTGTATTTCGAAGGCACGGGCGGCGTGGAGAAAAATTACGAAAAGGCGATAAATTTATACCAAAAAGCTTGCAATGCTAAATTTGCGCTTGCTTGCAACAACCTAGGCTACATCTACGAAAGCGGCAACGGAGCGACTCAGGACTTCGCCAAAGCCGCCGCATACTACGAAAAAGCCTGCCAAGATGACGAGGGCTGCACTGCGCTAGGACTACTTTACGCAAACGGCGCGGGCGTCAAAACCGATATCAAAAAGGCGATCTCGCTCTACACCAAAGCCTGCAACTACGGCGATATGATGGGATGCAATAACCTAGGCTACCTGCACCTTGAGGGCATGGGTGTAGAAAAAGACTACGCTAAGGCAAAATCATTTTATGAAAAGGCCTGCGCGGGCGGCGTGGGTATCGGCTGCGATAACCTCGGCTTTTTATATGCATTCGGCCAGGGTACGGAGCAAGACTACGCCAAGGCTAAAGAATTTTACGAAAAATCCTGCAACCTAAACTACGACAAAGGCTGCAACAACCTAGCCATAATGTACGCCGAGGGCAAAGGCGTCGCGGCCGATATCACCAAGGCCAAAGAGCTCTTTGACAAAAGCTGCGCAAAGGGCCTAAAAGTCGCGTGCGAGAATGCGGAGTTTTTAAAACCGGAAACAAATAAAACTAAATAATTTAAGGAGATAATATGATTTTACGTTCTATTTTGAGTTCGGCGCTACTAGCGGCGCTACTTTTCGGCGCCGAAGCAAACGAGCAAGCCAGCAAGATGAAGCCGATGTTTCAAAGCGTAGATCCAAGCAAAGCTACGCTCGTAGGAAGCGGCGAGGATAAAGAGTACTGCGCCGTTTGCGGAATGAATTTGGTTAAATTTTACAAAACAAACCACGTTTATAACGGCAAGCAAGTAGCATCGCTGCACTGCTTATACGAACTAACGGAAGGAAAAATCCCAAGCGACGCACAGGTCGTCGATACGAAAAATCTAAATTTGATCGATGCAAATAAAGCCTTTTACGTCGTCGGCAGCAAGATCGGCGGCACGATGACTAGAAACAGCAAATACGCCTTCTCAACCGAGGCCGACGCGAAAGAGTTCCAGGCTGAAAACGGCGGCGAGATAATGAATTTCGCTAAGGCTTACGAGATCGCAGGACAGGACTTCGAGGGCGATAACAAGATGATAAAAGCCAAACGCGAGGGCGGCGTTTACGCGCACGGTAAGGAATTTTACGAAGCAAACTGCGAGAAAGTCGACCCAAAAAGCTTTAAAGCCATCTCAGAGCTAAAAGCTCACCTCAAAAAAACATGCGACGCAAAGGGTGCCGGCAAAGCTCCAGAATACGACAAACACCTACAAGCGGCAGCTCTATATCTATGGGACGCTCCGGCAAATTTAGGCACTAGCGATCAAGCATCAAAATCTAAGCAAAAAGCGCAAAAAGCCGAGAGAATCGTCGTGCCAAAAGGCGCGCGCTGCCCTGTTTGCGGTATGCTAATCGGCAAAAACCCACAGTGGGCGACGATGATGAAAACAAGCAAAGAGGAGCTTTACTTTGACGGCGTCAAGGATATGATGAAGTATTATTTTGAAAAAGGCAAAAAAGACGATCAAATTTACGTTAGCGACTACTACAAGCTAAATAAAATCGACGCCAGAACCGCCTACTACGTAACCGGCTCAAACGTACTCGGACCTATGGGTAACGAGCTCATACCGTTTGCAAACGAAGAGGACGCTAAGACCTTTGCCAAAGATCACGGCGGCAAACAGATCGTCAAATTTGACGAGATCACGACTCTTTTAGTAGAGAGGTTGATGTGAGACTCATCTGCGTTTTAGCGGGCTTTTTTGCGATCCTTTACCTTTGTATCGGGGCACATTATCTTGGCTTTGATAGAGCGGGCAAGGAAGCTCAGCTAAATTTGATCCAAAAATCCGTCAAAGACGCGCAAATTTCGACGAATTTTATTTCAAAAGAGTATGGGAAGTTTGTCTATGCCGAGTAAAAATTTTATCGATTACGCCGTTACGCTGCTTTACAAAGACCGCGCCGATCACGCTTTTAGCTTTTTTATATTCGCTTTTATCGTGTTTATCTTAAGCGCGGTTCTTTTTGTCTCAAGCTCTATCCAAAGCGACCTTACAAATTTGACCCGCTCAAAACCGGAAGTTACGGTCGATGCTCTGCGCGCAGGCAAACGCGACCTGATACACGACGGCTACATCTATGACGTCTCAAAGATCCCCGGCGTTGCTAGCGTCGAGGGGGCGGTCGAGGGAGAGTATTATTTCGCGCAAAAAAGAGTCTGGTTTCACATCGTAGGCGATGAAAATTTGGACGAAAACGAGATGATCGTGGGCGAAGGCGTAAAAAAAGAGATGGCGGAGCTTTATTACGAGGATGTTTTTAACTTTTTAACCGAAGAAAAGATGATCCCGATAAAGATCAACAAAACCGCGCCGCATGAAACGGGTATCGTCTCAAACGACGTCATTTACATGAATCCAGCCACCGCGCGCGAAGTGCTAAGCCTTAAAGAGGGCGAATACACGAGGCTCTACGTCGAAGTGCCAAACGTAAACGAGATCAGCGAAGTAGCCCTAAAGATCCAAAACGTATATCCAAACACCGAGGTTACGAGCATCGAGGACGGCGTGGCTAAAATAAGGCACCTTTACTACTACAAAGGCGGCATTTTCATGGTGCTTTACGTCGTGGCGATGGTTTCGTTTTTTATCCTGCTGAAAAATCAAATTTCGCTCGCTTATGGCGAGAAGAAAAAGGAGATCGCGATATTGCGCAGTATCGGCTTTAGCGTAAGAAACATCATCGCGCTTAAATTTATCCAAAATATCGTCGTTTCTTTTAGCGCCTATTTGCTAGGCGTTGCGGGAGCGTATCTCTACGTGTTTTTATTCGGCGCGCCGTTTTTACGCGATATATTTTTGGGCAGCGAGGTGGCAAATTTCACGGATTTTACGCCGATCATCGACTTTAATATGCTATTTTTGATCTTTGTTTTTAGCGTGATTCCGTTTTTGGCATTCGTCATCATCCCGTCGTGGCGCATAGCCGTTAGTGACATGAGCGAGGCTGTAAAATGAACGCGATAGAAGTAAAAAATCTCTGTAAAATTTACAATCAAAATAAACCCAACGAATTTCACGCGCTGAAAAATATAAATTTTACGGTAAAAAGCGGCGATCTAGTCATCCTAAAAGGCGTCAGCGGTAGCGGCAAAAGCACGCTACTAGGAATACTCGGCGCGCTTAGCAAACCAAGTAGCGGCGAAGCGCTGATCAACGGTCGCAACGTCTCAAAGCTACCCGATATCATGAGTTCAAATTTTAGACATAGCGAGGTCGGGTTTATATTTCAGTCCTTTAACCTGATCGAAGGCCTTAGCGTCTATCAAAACGTTCTAGCGCCGCTAAGCCTAACAAGTCTTAAAAAAGCCGAGCTAAATTCGCAAATTGAGCGCGCGCTAAATCTCGCCAACATCGCGCACAAAAAAGATCAAATCATCTCAAAGCTAAGCGGCGGCGAGAAGCAACGATGCGCGATAGCAAGGGCTCTAGCGATGGATCCTAGCGTCATACTAGCCGACGAACCGACGGCAAATTTGGACAAACAAAACTCGCTTATTTTCATCGAAATGCTAAAAAAATTTAAAGAGCTAAAAAAGACCGTCGTAGTCGCCACGCACGATATTTTATTTGACGATCTGGACTTCGTGGACGGCTACGTTAGGATGCAAGATGGAGAGATGCTGTGAGTGTATTTTTATCGGACGAAGTCATCGCGTTTTTACTGATTGAGCTCATCATCATCGTGCTGATGGGCATTTCGCAGTATTTCGTCGTGCGTATCATGCGCCTGTGGGACTTTAACTCGACGTCAAATTTACAATACGACCTCGAAAAACGCAACTACCTTGTAAATACGATTTTGTTTTTCGCCGTGGTTTGCAAGATCGTTTTGTTCATATTTTTCGCGCTATCTTTAAACGAGCTAGCAGACGTGGTGCCCGGCGCTATGTGCTCTGCCGGCGTCATCGGCTCAAATCAATTCGGCGGCATTTTGCTACTGCTAAAACTGCTGCTCATCTTTGGATTTGGGCTGTGGCTCATCATAAATTCGCTTGATTTAAAGGCGACGAATTTTCCGTATTTAAAGCGAAAATACGTCATTTTCACGATACTTTTTATCGCCGTTTTGATCGAATTTGCCGCCGAGATTCTATTTTTTAGCAACGTGCCTTTAAAAGTACCCGTCTTTTGCTGCTCGGTCGTGTTTCAGGCTCCAAAGCTACCGTTTGGCTACACGAAGTTAAATTTGGTCATCTTTTACTACGCCATTTTTGCGGTCATTTTGACGCTAAATTTACTCAAACAGACGATGGCGAGCTTTGTTTGCAACTTGCTGTTTTTATTTATCGCGTACTACGCGATCACTTATTTTTTCGGGCTTTACGTTTACGAGCAACCGAATCACAAATGCCCGTACTGCATGCTAAAGGGCGAGTATTTTTACGTCGGCTACCTCATCTGGGGCTGTCTCTTATACACATCTCCGAGCCCACGAGACTAGCGCT
>CAUUAH010000045.1:0-11900 GCA_963542985.1 uncultured Campylobacter sp.
CTACACGCGTAAGATCGTCGGCAGCGTCAGATGTGTATAAGAGACAGGCTAGCTTCGGCATGGCTAGGTTTTTAAATTTGAGGGCGCAAACGAAAAGCGAGATAAATTTGAGCTCAAATTTGGCGCTCGGCGTTAAATTTAACTCCGCCGCGAAAAAAGCAAATTTGACGAGCGGGTCAAATTTATCGCATAAACAAGATGGCATAAATTTAAACGCCGAATTTAATGCGGCGCAATTTTTACTCGCCGATAAATGTCAAACGCTTTTTACGGAGCAGGGCGGTTGGATAAATTTGACGCAAAAGGCAGTTTTGGCGAAGGCGCGAAATGTATAAACTAGCCATAAATCGCCCGATTACGACGCTGATGTTTTTTGTCGCGCTCATATTTTTCGGCGCGATGTCGCTTCTTAGGATGCCGGTAAATCTCTTTCCCGAGGTCGTCATCCCGCTGATTAAGATCACGACCTATGCGCCGGGCGATATGAGCCTCATCGAGAGCAGGGTCACCAAAAAGATCGAGGACGAGGTCTCGACAATAGACGGTATCAAAAAGATTAGATCATATACATTTAACAACCTCAGTATCGTCATGGTCGAGTTTAACCTCAAGAAAAACATCGACGTTGCCGCAAACGACGTGCGCGACAAGGTTGCAAAGGCAAAGCTCGACGCGCAGCCCGAGATAGAAAAAATCAACAGCGACAGCGGCAAGGTGGCGAGCTTTTTCGTTAGCCGCAAGGATGAAAATTTAACCGCGCTTATGCAAGCGGTCAAAGATGAGGCAAAGCCGTTTTTGCAGCGCGTAAAAGGCGTTGGTAAGGTCGATGATAAGGGCTTTTTGGAGCCCGAGATTAAAATTTACCTTGATCCGTTTAAGCTCGATAAATACTCCCTAACCGCAGCCTCGGTCATAAATATAGTCAAATCGCAAAATTTAAAAGCGCCGCTTGGCAAACTGGAAAATAGCGAATTCGAGATATTTTTAAAGAGCGAATTTGACGCTAAAAGCGTGCAGGAGCTAGAGGATATCCGTCTGCAAAAGGACGTTTTTTTAAAAGACGTCGCGCGCATTGAGCTATCTCATCACGACACCGACGCCGTAGCGATGTATAACGGCAAGCGCGGAGTGTTGCTCGACGCTATAAAAGTAAGCGGCGCAAACACGATCGAGACGGTAAACGCGCTCAAGGCTAAAACGGACGATCTAGCGGCAAGACTAGGCGCAAACTACGAAGTAGAGCGGGTTTATGAAAAGAGCGAAAGCATCCTAAAGCACATAAATCAGGTCAAATTTGACATGATGCTGGGCGTCGCGCTCACGGTCGTCATCGTCTTTTTCTTTTTGCGAAGCTTTAGTGCGACCGTCATCGCCGCGCTCGCGATCCCGGCTAGTATCGTGGGGACGTTTTTTATCATCGACGTTTTGGGCTTTGATCTAAACCGCCTCACGCTGCTGGCTTTAACGCTTGGTATCGGTATATTTATCGACGATGCGATCGTGGTCGTGGAAAATATCTCCAAAAAGATGCAAGAGGGCGAGAGTAATCCGCTAAAAGCTAGCTTTGAGGGCGTACGTGAGATCGCATTTAGCGTGCTTAGCATTAGTGCGGTGCTGCTTTGCGTGTTTGTGCCGATTGCTTTTATGGAGGGCATCGTCGGACAGTATTTTAACTCCTTTGGTATGAGCGTGAGCGGCGGTATCGTGGTGTCGTTTTTGGTTTGCATTATGCTGATACCTAGCCTGGCGGCGAGGTTTTTAGGCGAGGGCGAGAGTAAATTTTACCACGTAACGGAGCCTATATTTGAGGCGTTTGAGAGCGGTTACGAGCGGCTTTTGAAGCTTATTTTGAGGTTTAAAACGGCGTTTGTTATCCTTACTTTTGGCGTACTGGCTCTTTGCATGAGCCTAGCCGGCAAGGTCGGCATGGACTTTTTGCCCGTCGAGGACGAGGGGCAGTTTGAGATATTTTTAAAAGCAAGCCCGGGCATCTCGGTCGAGGCTATGAGCACTAGAGCTAGCGAGGTCGTGCGCGAGGTAGATAGCGATCCGCGCGTCGAGTACTCGTATATGATCGCTGGCTACACGGACTCAAAGGACGCGTACAAGGCTAAAATTTACGTCCGCTTAAAAGGCTTTAAGTCGCGAAAAGAGCGCCAAACGCAGATAATGGACGAGTATAGAAAAAAGCTTAAATTTGATGACCTCAGCGTCAAAGTCCTGCAGATACCGTACGTCGATACGGGCAGCGACAGCGAGCCCGTGCAGCTAACGATCACTGGAGATAGCCTGGAAAAGCTAGACGAAATCCTGCCAAAAGCCATCGCCATGGTGCGGGCGATAGAGGGTACGACGGACGTGGGCAGCGATAACGAGGATAAGATAAACGAGCTGCAAATCAGCGTAAATAAAGACAAAGCCAAGCGCCTAAGCGTCGATCCTAGTGCGGTCGCGCAGGTGATATATGCGTCCTTTGGACAAAATAGGCTTGGTAGCTTTGATAACGGCGACGCGCAGTACGATATGATACTGAGGTTTGACGACGAGTACCGCAAGGACGCGCAGGCGCTGCAAAAACTAAAGATCAAAAACGCCCACGGCGAGAGTATAAGCCTAAGCGCGGTGGCGGAGTTTAAGACGAGCAAGACCTTTTCCGTGATAAACCGCTTTAACAAACAGCGTCAGATCAGGATTGTCGCAAATGTGGATAACGTCCCGCTAGGAGCCGTGCAAGAGGGCATCGACGAAAGTATCGGTCAAATTTTACCCGCGGGCTACGACTACGTGATGACGGGATTTATCGAGATGATGAACGACACGAACGCGGCCTTTGCCTTTACGATCAGCCTTAGCGTCGTGCTCATCTATATGATCCTAGCCGCACTCTACGAGAGTTTTATTTTGCCGCTCATCATTATGATCTCGATGCCGCTGGCATTTGGCGGCGTGGCGGTCGGGCTGTATCTTAGCGGTAACTCCTTTAGCCTATTCGTCATGGTCGGCGCGATCTTGCTTTTTGGCATGGTGGGCAAAAATGCGATTTTAGTTGTGGATTTCGCCAACCGATACGCAAACGAGGGCGCGCCGCTAAACGAAGCCATCGTTCGCGCGGGCGTTAAGAGGCTACGAGCGATACTGATGACTACTTTTGCGATGATATTTGCGATGTTGCCGCTTGCTCTTAGCAGAGGCGCGGGATACGAGGGTAACTCCCCTATGGCGATCTCGATCATTTCGGGGCTCATTAGCTCTACTCTGCTAACGCTACTTGTCGTGCCTGCGCTCTTTGGCGTGGCGTATAAGATAGATAAATTTGTAAGTAAAATTTATAAAAGAGAGGAAATCTAGGGCTTAAATTTGAGTTTTCTCTCAGCTGAGCCTGCGTCAAATTTTCGTTTAAATTTAACGGCCCAGCCAAATTGCGCCTAGACTGATTTTGCTTGGTTCTTGAGCGTCTTATTTAAATTTACTCAAATTTAAAGCGTCAAAATCGATTTTGCTTACGGCCTAATTTAATCTCCTTCGCCGGCTTTGCTCGGTCGATTTTTCGAGCTTTTAATCAGCATAATTTTACGAGCGAAATCCAGTGCTTTGTTTGTCTGATGGACGATCAAATTTACCGGCTAAATTTGCTTGATAAAATTTCATCGCAAAGTACTTTTTCTACAAATTGCTAGCCATATTTTGATAACGGTTTTAGAAATTATTAATTATTAAAATGATAAAATCCGCGCCGATTTAGAGTAAATTTTAAAAGGGCAAATTTTAAACGTGAATATACTTGACAAAAAGATTATGTACAAGATTCACACTTACGCTTCGCTGATATTTTGCATTCCGCTAGTTATCGTTTGCTTTACGGGTTCGGTTTTGGTTTATAAAGACGAGATAAATAATATTTTAATGCCTGACACCATCTATATAGCGGATAGCGACGATAAAAAGAGGCTAAAATTTGACGAACTAAGAGAAAAAATAGAAAAAGAGTATCCGCATCACGAGATCGTAGGTTGGAATATCGACGTAGATCCGCAAAAAACGGACAAAATTTGGCTACTAGAGCACGGCGCGGGCGAAAAAGAGTGGGCGTGTATCTATCTGGACGCTTTTAGCGGAGAGATAAAAAGCGACCTCGTGCCGCACGATAGCGGATTTATCGGCGTTCTTACCGAGCTTCACGAAAATTTGCTTCTTGAAAAAAGCGGTCAAATTTTGCTTGGGCTAACGGCGATTTTTGCCTTTATTATTTCGATCAGCGGTTTTATCGTTTACCGAAATTTTTGGGCGAATTTGCTACGCCTTCGGTTTGCGCGAATGGCGGTTTTTATGAGCGATTCGCACAAATTTATCGGCGTTTTTTCTATGCCCGTTATCTTTGCAGTCGCGCTTAGCGGTGCTTGGTGGGAGCTTAGGTTTATGTTTATGCCACCTTTTGATAATTCTAAATTCGTAATCGGTCCGCAAATTTACGACAAAAATATCTCTATCGACGCCCTCGTGCAAAGAGCGGCCTCGGATATGCCAGGATTTGAGACGCATTACGTTAGCTTTCCGTTTTATGAAGGCGCAAATATCACGCTTTACGGGCAAAAACCGAGTCAAAGCTTCCTGCATAACCAGTACTCAAGCACCGTTACTTACGATAAAAATAGCGCAAATTTAATCGATGTAAAAGATATAGAGCTAGCAAGCAAAACGGATAAATTTCTATCGACGTTTAGGCGCGCTCACTACGGCGACTATAATGCAGCGACCAAATTTTTCTGGTTTTTATGCGGGCTAGCTCCGCTTGCGCTTAGCGTTTCGGGAATTTACTTATGGATAAAAAGATCAAATTTTAAAAGGAGAAAAAGATGAGAAATAAAATTTTGTTTTCGGTCGCGGCGATAAATTTGCTCGCATCCGTTCAAATTTTAGCCGCCCAAAACGGCGAGAACGCAGCGGGTAAAGAGACGCTACAGGCCGTCGAGGTAACTAGCGAACAAAGGCGCGACGACGTCAAATACAACGCCAAAGAGCTGGTAAAAAGCACCACGAGGCTAGACCTCACCTCGCGCCAAACGCCCCAGTCGCTAACCGTCATCACCGAAGCTAGGCTAAAGGATCAAAACATCAACGACTATCAGGTGCTTTTGCGAAATATCCCGGGCGTCACGCTTAACAAGTGGGACGAGCGCGTATATCCTACGGCAAGAGGCTTTAAGATAGATTATTATTTGTTAGATTCGATGCCAAGCTTTGGCGGATTTAGCCTAGGCGCAAACGATATGAGCATGTTGCCCTATGAGCGCGTCGAGGTCGTAAAGGGCGCAAACGGCCTGCTAGCGGGTGCCGGCAATCCGGCGGCTAGCTTAGATTTCATCCGAAAAAGAGCAAATTCAAAAGAATTGACGGGAAATTTTAAACTAAGCGCGGGCTCGTACGATAGATACGGCGTATCTGGCGACGTGCAGACTCCGGTGACTGCTGACGGCAGCGTGCGGGCTAGAGCGTCTTTTATGCACGAGAAGTCTCGCTCGTATATGGACTACTATAACCGTAAAAACACCGCTATCTACGGCGTAGTGGACGCTGATATCATGGATAGTTCGTGGCTTAGCCTGGGCGCGTTTTATCAGGAGCTAAAGCGTCACGGCATACGCTGGGGAGGAATGCCTGCGTTTTACAAAAACGACGCTAGGCGCGAGTTTGGTAAAAACGAAATTTTTTCGCAGCCTTGGACTAGGTGGGATATCAAGACTTTTGACGTTTATGCCGATTTTAGGCACTATTTTGAAAACGAAGCCAGCCTAAATTTATCCTATTCATTCCGCCGCGCAAATACGGATACTAATTTGCTCTACTACGGCGGCAAGGTAAATTTAGACGACACGGGCGACATCGGCGGGCTTAGCGCCTACGCAAACAAACGCGAAGAAAATATCCACAACGTAGACGCCTACGTAAATATGCCCTACGAAGCGTTTAGCTTGCCTCACGAGGCGGTTTTCGGCGCTATGTATAACAACTACCAAAACAGCTCCGACAAGGTCAGTAGTTATTGGTTAAATCGTACGACTCCGGCTGGTCTAGCCTACTCAGCACGCACTAGGATAGATTTTAAAAACCTTCATATCGACGATCCGAGGTTTCCTTACGCCGATCAAAACAACGCCGATAAGACGGTGCAAAAGGCCGTATATTTGGCTAATAAATTTTCTATCACGGACGAGTTAAAGTTTTTGCTAGGAGCCAGGATGAGCTACTATAAGTACCGCATAACAGGCGGCAACGGAAATAGAAATTTCACTCAAGAAATCACGCCGTATCTAGGCATAACGTACGATATCGGCGAAAATCACACTCTTTATGCTAGCTACACGAGTATCTTTAAGCCTCAAACCGTAAAAGATATAGAGGGCAAATATCTAGATCCTATCCAAGGCAAAGACTATGAGCTCGGTATAAAGGGGGATTATTTTGACGGCGCGCTTTCGGCTTCATTTGGCGTATTTAAGGTCGTTCAAGATAAGCTAGGCGCAAAAACCGGACAAAAGATCCCAGGCACTACGACCGATGCGTACGAAGCTAAAAAAGGCGTGACGAGCAAGGGCTTTGAGGTGGACGTAAACGGCGAGATAAATCAAAACTTAAGCCTGGGTCTTGGGCTTACTCACTTTAACGCCAAGGACGCAGACGGCAAGAAATTTGACACCGAAAGCTCGCGCACTACGGCAAATCTCTTTGCCAAATACTCTATAGCGGACTTTAGAGCGGGCGCGGGAGTGCAGTATAAAAGTAAAATTTACGTCGGTAGCGGCGCAAACGAAATTACGCAAAAGGCCTACACGTTGGCAAATTTGATGTTTGGCTACAAGATAAGCAAAAATTTCGACATCCAGCTAAATATCGACAACGTGTTTAATAAAAAATACTTCGAAGGCATCGGAAACAACAAGATGGTCTACGGCGACCCGAGAACCTTTAATCTAGGTTTTACGTATAGTTTTTAAGCCCTTTAGATTTTTTGCCGCGTAGCTTGGTTTGTTAATGCGGTTATCCAGATTATAAATTCGGCGCTTTTTGTCAGTATGAAATTTGTAAATTTACGAATGACAATAGGCGTCAATTTTAGATATAAAATTAAGCGTAAATTTGTCTTAACGTGCTAGAAATACTCTTTTAACAAGCAATAAATCTGTTACAAATTTGACTGAGTTTGGTTGTAGCCGAGTATTTTAAAGTTTATTTTAAGCGTTATTTTGGCGAGCGTAAGGTAAGATTAAGGCAAAATTTTCTTAAGGCTAAATTTTGAAACGCGCTATTTTTCAAGCTATCTCGCACGTTATCATTTTTACGCTTATTGCGGCGTTTGCTAGCGGTTGTGCCGCACAAAAAAAGGCAAACCCGGGCACTCCTACACCCATCACAAATGCTGAAATAAAGCACATCTGCGACGATAAAACTCCAAAAGAATGCAACAATACGGGCGTGAAATTTGAAAACGACAAAGACTACGAGCGCGCTAAGCTGTGCTACCAAAAAGCCTGCGACGATAAAGAGGGTATCGCCTGCTCAAATCTAGGATCGCTACATCAAAAGCTAAAAAGCAAGGAAGAGAGCGAGATCTTAAAGATATTTGCAAAGTCCTGCACACTCGGCAACAAATACGGCTGCTACAACGCGGCTAACTTTTATCGCCTCGGGCGCGGTACGGAGCATGATTTTACCGCGGCGCGCAGGCTCTATGAGAAGTCGTGCCTGCAGCTAGAACATGCGCAAAGCTGCTCAAATCTAGGCGGTATGCATCAGTTTTCGCTGGGTGTTAAAACCGCAGATTTGGAAGCGGCGAAGAAATTTTACAAAAAGGGCTGTGAGATGGGCGATGAGATTGGCTGTAGAAACCTCTCGCTGATAAGTAACGAATAAATTTGCTTTTATACTCGCCTTGTGCCCCAAACTTTTATACTCAAACGGGCTACGGACGTCAAATTTGACGAAGCGGCAAACTATACTAATTTACCAAAAATAATCAAGTCAAAATTGTAAAATTTAGAGCTAAAAAACATAAACCAAAAGCTTGCAAATAGTCAAATTTACAAGCCTAGTAAGGTCTTTAGAAACATGTAAATAAGCGCTGCGGAGCCGCCCGCGATCGGTAGAGTGATAACCCATGCAAGCACGATAGGTTTGACCATTTTCCAGTTGGCGTCGCGGTTTAATATACCGATACCAAGCACCGCACCAATGAGGATGTGCGTCGAGGAGACGGGGATACCTAGCTTGGTTGCTAGCAAGATAACAGTACTGGCGGCGAGCTCTGCACTAAATCCGGTCGTCGGCAGGATCTCGGCTAGCTTGCTGCCGATCGTGGTGATGACCTCTTTGCCTAGAAACCAAAGCCCGACCACAAGCGAGATACCAAATGTCACCATCGCAATTCCCGGCACCGGAGCGGTGGCGTTTATGGAGCCTGTTTTTAGTACGTCCAGGATCGCGGCAAATGGGCCCACGGCGTTTGCGATGTCGTTAGCGCCGTGAGAAAAGGCGAACGAGGAGGCCGTAAATATCTGAAACCACGAGAAAATGCGGTTCGTACTCTTTTCGGCATTATCTTTTTTCATCACGTTTATCATCGCAAGCGTGGCGAGATATGTGACGATACCGATGACACAGATGATCCAGATCGTGCCGATGAAGCCGATGTCGAGATTTAGGTGTGCTAGGCCTTTAAACAGCATCATCGAGGAGATGATGATCGCGCCGATGCCGGCCACCATCGGGATGTGTTTGCGCATGGCTTTTGACGTGTCGATCTCTTTTTCGCGCTCTTTCATAGCCTTTATGGCGAGCTTGTATTCGCTGCGTTCGCCGCTTTCGACGTCGTCCTCATCTAGGACCGCGATCTTGCTTAGTATCCTTATCTGCTCGCTTTCGGGTTTTGTTTTTAGCTCTTGTAAATAGCGCTCTTTATAAGCTTTGCGCTCGCGTTTTAGTACCTTTAGCTCTAGGGTAAATTTGCGAGTCGGGATCAAAATTTTAGATTTTATGTAGCCATAAATGAAGTAAGAAAGGATACCTCCTAGTAGCGGCGAGATGACCCAGCTCACGGCGATCCTGCCTATCTCGCCCCAGGAGACCATAGCTAGGGCCTTATCTCCGCCCATCGTCGTAAAGCCCATCGTAAGCCCGGCGCCGACGATACCGCCTACGATCGAGTGTGTCGTGGAGATAGGTAGACCCTTTTTAGACGCAATAAATAGCCAAATACCGGAGCTCAAAAGCGCCGACATCATAATCAGCACGAAAAGCATAGGCTCGGTGCCCTCCTGCGGGAAGCTCACGATGCCCTCGCGGATGGTTTTGGTTACCTCGCCGCCGGCGAATATCGCTCCGCTAAGCTCGAAAATAGCGGCTATAACTAGGGCTTGCTTTATCGTGACGGTTTTGGCGCCAACGCTCGTACCAAAGGAGTTTGCGACGTCGTTGCCGCCGATATTAAACGCCATAAAGATACCGAAAATACTAGCGATACTGAAAAGCAAAAAGTGATGAGTCGGGATGTACTGATAGCCCCAAACGAAAAATCCAAACGCGGTAATAGCGAAGATCGCAAAGGCAAAAAGATTGTCGCTTCTCAAGCAAGTCCTTTTAAAAATGAATGGTTAATTATAGCTACATTTTTCTTAAGCAAGCCAAATTTAGGCGGTTTTATTAGCTTTAAATTTTAGCTTCGTTATAATTTGCCCACTTAAATTTAAAGGAGAAAAAGTGACTATCAGAGAGAAAATTTTAGACGATATCAAGACGGCGATGAAAGAAAAAGATAACTTTCGCCGCGATACGCTAAGGCTCATAAACTCAGTCATCAAACAAGTCGAAGTCGATGAGCGCACCGAAATGACGGACGAAAAGGTGCTACCGATCCTACAAACCCAGATCAAGCGCCGCATGGACTCTATCGAGCAGTACAAAAACGGCGGCAGGGATGATCTAGCGCAAAACGAGCAAAAAGAGATCGATATCATAAACGGCTATTTGCCAAAGCAACTAAGCGCAGACGAGCTGGAGGCTGAGATAAAAGCGATCATAGCGGGTCTTGGCGAGGGTGCAAATATCGGCGCCGTAATGAAAGCAGCCAAAGAAAAAATCGGAGCCAGAAGCGACGGCAAGAGCATAAGCGAGTGCGCAAAGAGACTGCTGGGCTAAATTTGCATTTAAATTTGATCAAATTTGCTTTGGGATTTGGTCAAATTTTAGAGAGAGAGTCAAGCTTGTTTTAGGCAAGTTTGCTTTTTGTGAAATTTAAAGCAATACGGAGAATGACCGGTATGCTTTTTGGTTAAATTTGTTGAATTTGCGATATACGGTTTTTTGATTGGCGCGGGGCAAATTTGCTAATTTTGATTTCATGGGTATAAATAGGATGTATTGCGCCTTTTGCAAAAGAGTGTAAATTTATGCCTACAAGCTTAAAACAAGCCCTAGATATTTTTTGATTATTCTTAGATTCAGTTATATTATTTTAGTGCGGCTATGCTTGTAAGATTCTTACTTTTTGAGGTAGCATGAGAGGGTTCAAATTTGAGCCAAATGTTTTTAGCTCAAATTTCATATAACGTTACTTTACACTTTCTTCTATCGTCGCGTCTATTATCTTAAATATCTCGCCGCTTGCTTGTTTGACTTTAGCAAATCTATCGACGAATTTTTGGATATCGTTCATGTTGTAGCCGTTTTTTGAGTCGTCTAGGTTAGCTTTTACTAGATCGCTTATTTGTTTTGCGGGAGCGCTTGCCTTCTCGAAGCTTTTTGAATTTGCAAAATATGCCGCCGCGCTCTCATACCATGCGTTTAAATTTTGCGTCTGTTTTTGCATATTTTCGTCGTCGCCTCTTTCGTTGATGACGTTTCCGTATGTGGTCTGCAGATACGTCACTCGGTTAATCTTGCCGATGATGCCGATTGTTTTGTTTTCGACGTATTTTGAGATTTTTGCGCTTTGCGTCGCACCCTGGCTAAATACGTTTACGGCATCCCTAAATTTAGACACGCTCACGTTTGCGACTTGCGCTATTTGCGTGATTTTATTGGAGTTGTCGTTTAGATCGTTTGTTTGTTGTTGTAAGGTTTGGATGTTTATACCGATTTCGCTTGTGGCTTTTTGCGTATTTTCGGCTAGCTTTCGCACCTCGTCCGCGACTACGGCAAAGCCTCGTCCATGCTCGCCGGCACGCGCCGCTTCGATAGCAGCGTTAAGGGCGAGTAGGTTTGTTTGCTCGGCGATATCTTTGATCAAATTTACGACCGATGAGATTTCCTCGGTTCTGTGGGTTAAATTTTTAATAGCTTCGGTAGACTCTGTGATAAGGTGCTCTAGGTTGCCCATATTTTGGCTAAGTTCACTTACGGCCGACATGCTTTCGTTGGCCTTTACCGAAGTATCTTGCGCCATGGTTGAAATTTGGGTTAAATTTTTAATGCTTTGATTGAGGTCGTTTTGTACTTCTAAAATACCGTCGTTTCCATTACCGAGCTCGCTAAATTTTTCGGAGAGTATGCCTCTGGTTTTACCTTTTTGCCCGGCTTTTATACCCTCGACGCCCTCGCTCATGGATATGGCGTTGGTTCTAAAAAGACCGCGAAAACCATCTATGAAAATATTTCTATAAGTTATCCCGTTTTCGGCCGATTTAACGCAAGTATTCATCTCTCTTTGTAGGGCTTCGACTTGATCGAGTAGGTCGTTGATGCCGATGGCTATTTTGCCGATTTGCGAATTCGGATCGATTTGTAAAATCCTGGGTTCTAAAAAGCCGTTTCTGGCTTGCTCAATTACGTTTAAAATTTCATCATAACTTACTTTTTCTTTTTTAAAAAACATAATTTTCCTTTTATAATCTTTGTAAGTCGTTCATTAG
>CAUUAH010000046.1:0-11763 GCA_963542985.1 uncultured Campylobacter sp.
ATCTACACGCGTAAGATCGTCGGCAGCCGTCAGATGTGTATAAGAGACAGGCTCAAGTTTCATAATAAAATTAAACTAAATCTAAAGGATAGACGATGAAAATATTAGGCGCCCTACTCGGACTGGTTTTTGCTTTGCTTATCGCGGCTTACGTTGCGGCCTTTACGGATTTTGGCAACGGTTTGGTTAAACCGTATGCCCAAAATTTGATTAAAGAAAAAAGCGGATTTGACGTCAAATTTGACAAATTTCAGATACGTCCGACAAGCGTAGATATCGTAGCTAACGTAAACGGCGAGATTGTAGCGAACGTAAACGGCGGGCTTTCGATTTTCTCGCAAAGCCTCGATCTAAAATACGACGTCGCCGTTAGCGATCTAAAAAGCCTGGGCGTCAAGCTAAACGAAGCTATGAAAATCTCAGGCATCGCAAAGGGCAAATTTAGCGATTTCGCCGCTAGCGGAGTAGGCCAAATGCTGGGCTCAAACGTTAGCTTTGACGCAAATTTAAAGGACTACAAGCCGCTTTCTTTAAAGCTCGACGCTAAAAATTTACAAGTAGAAAAGGCCCTAGCGCTAGCCGGCCAGCCTATCTACGCGCACGGTAAAATCTCCGCCGTAGCAAATATAGTAGAAAGCGGCGGCAAGCCAAACGGCACCGCAAATATCGATATTTTAGACGTCAAAACCGATAATGCGCTAATCGCAAAAGATTTTAACGTCACCCTGCCGTCAAATTTCACCGCAAACGGCAAAGTCGTAGCAGACGTAAAAGACGGCATCGTAAACGCCAAAAGCGCGGTCATCACGCCGCTAGCCACAATCGGCAGCGACAAGACGATCTACGATCCAAACTCAAACACCCTAAGCAGCGACGTCAAGCTCATCGTGGACGATCTAGCCAAATTTGAGCCCGTCGTGGGGCAAAAACTTAGCGGCGCGTTTAAAGCAAACGGCAACGTCATCGCCACCGCCGGCGAGCTAAAAAACTTCGACGTCAAGATCGAGGGATTTGGCGGTAACGTCGATGCGGTGCTAAACGGCGGCAAACTCATAGCCAAAATCAGCTCGCTAAAACTTGACGAACTCGTTAAAATCGCCGCTTTCCCGGCATTTGTCGGCGGAACGATCAGCGGCGAAGCGGTGCTAAACGACGTGCATAACACGCAAAATATCTCCGGTTCTGTTAAGCTTGCCACCAAAAACGCGCGGCTAAATCCGGCTGAGCTAAAACAGGTCGCAAAGGAGATAAATTTGAGCAAACCTCTAGCCTTTGAACTAAATACAAACGCCGACGTGGCAAGCTCGAAAGCCAAATTTAACGCCTCGCTAAACTCCGAACTTTTAAAATTAAAGAGCCTAAGCGGCGTTTATGGACTGGACGACAAAAATGCGGACGTCAAATTTGACGCGGGCATCGATGATCTGGGTAAATTTGAAGAGCTAATCGGCAAAAAACTATCGGGCAAAGTGGACGTCAAAGGCACGGCAAAACTCGCAAAAGGCGCGCTTAGCGAGCTAGATCTAAACGCAAACGCGCTAGGCGGCAAGATAGATGCGATCCTAAAAAACGAAAAACTCACGGCAAATTTAAGCGCGCTTTCGCTCAAAGACGCATTTACGCTGGCTGCGCTGCCAAACTACGCCGACGCCGTGATCGACGGAACGGTAAACCTAAGCGGACTAGATCCGAAAAATCTCAGCGGTACGGCTAAATTTAACGTCAAAAACGGTATCGTAAACAGCGCGGTCGTAGCAAAAGAGCTAGATAAACGCTTCCCAAACGGCACCAAATTTGACGCAAACGCGGACGTTGTTATCAACGGCGGAAAGGCTAAATTTGACGCAGTAGCAAACCTCGTCTCAAACGCAAACAAAAACCTAATCGCGCTAAAAAATCTAAAAGGCGACTACGAGCTTGAAAGCGGCTCGGCGAAGGCGGATTTTGAGCTTAGCATAAAAGAGCTAAAAGAGATCGAGTTTTTGGTCGGAAGGCCGCTTTACGGGCCTTTGCTAGTTATCGGCGACGCGACTAAAACGGGCGAAAAGCTAAGCGCAAACGTAAATTCGCGACTCTTTAACGGCGATCTTAAGGCAGTCTTAAAAGACGATATCCTAAACGCAAATTTAAAAAGCTTCACCGCCAAAGGCCTCACCGACTTTTTGGGTCTCTCGCACGTCTACGACGGCACCGGCGATATGACGATGGATTATAATCTCGCCTCGCAAAAAGGTAAATTTGACGTCGCCGTAAATGACGGCAAGCTTGCAAAGACCGATTTTACCGAGCAGGTAAGGACCTTCACGGGACGCGACATAACAAGCGAAATCTATAAAAACAGCAAAATAAAAGGCACGATAAATAAAAACCTCATCGACTTTAACGCCGATATGAACGCGACTAGAAGCCGCGTCTGGGTAACTAGCGGCAAATACGATATGGCGACCAAGGCCGTAAACGTACCGATAAAGATGAACTACGAAAAAACCGATATCGATATCACGGTCACTGGCACTAGCGACAACCCGAAATACACGATCGGCTCGGACTACCTAAAAGGCAAGGCGATCAAAGAGCTGGATAGATTTTTGGATAAGAAATTCGGCAAGGACGATGAAAACGGCACCACGGGCGATGCTAAAAAAGATGCGATAAAAGGGCTTCTTAAGGGGCTATTTTAGGTAAATTTGAGCTGAGCGCGATGGTAAATTTGACGCCGAATTTGAGCAAAATAAGTTCGCAAATTTAAAGCCGGAGCTCGCTTGCTCGGCGCGCCAAATTTGGACTACTCGGCTAAATTTGATCGTTTGGCTTGGCGGTCAAATTTACGATTTGCCGGGCGATAAATTTGAAAGCTGATTTGCGGTCGCCAAATTTTGACGACAACGTTGCCTGATTTGATTTTGGACTTTGTTGCTTAAATTTGCAGCTTAGATTTTGAGGCTATAAATTTAGCTTAGCGTCAAATTTGACACACTATTTCGCCGTTAAATTTAAACTGCGGAGAGTTAAATTTGGTCAAATTTGATTTTCCCGAGCGAGACGGCGACAAATTTAATCAAGACAGATTCAAGAGAGATATTTTGGCGGCAGATACGCGGTATGCTTGAAAAGACGCCCGAGCAAAGCCAAAATAGTAAATTTTAAATGATAGAAGTTTTAGAAGCTGGCGCTACGCAAAGCCTGGAGCCAAATCAAGCTCGCCCATAAATCAAAAACAACGGCGAGCAGAGCTCACTCGCCGCATTTACGCCCCGCCAGACAATCAAAATCTAGCGAGGCGCAGATTTTATTTCGTTTTTTTAACGAGCTCTCTAAATTTGACGCAGCCTTCCGTATATCCGTAGTCGCAAGAGATCCCGTAAATATCCATCGCTTTTTTCATATCCTGTTCGCTCTTTTCGTATCCTTGCGCGAGCATATAGCAGCCTTGCGAGTCTTTGTGGTCGCAGGCTAGCGAGTAGTATTTGCGGACTTTTTGCGGGTCTTTTGCGCCGCCGTATTCGCCACTATGATGCGCAGCCGCCCTATAGCACGCCTCGCCGACTCCGCCCTCGCAGGCTTTTTCATAAAGCGCCGCCGCCTTTTCGTAGTCTACCTGAGAGATTTGCCACAGTATGGTACCCTCGTACACCGCAGCTACGGCCGTGCAGCCGTCCATGTCGCCCATATCGCAGGCCTTTTTATATAGCGCAAAGGTCTTTTCGCCGCCGTCATCGTCGTTATATGAGAGCCCCTGCTCGCCCAAAAACGCCGCCATATAGCAGCCGGCGGCATTTTTATCGTCGTTGCAAGATTTTTCAAACAGTCGTGCGCTGTTTTCGAAGTCCGATTTTTTTAGATAAATTTTCGTAGCTTGTTCAAAGTTTCCGCCAAAGGCCGCCGCCGCTAAAAACGCAGTTAGAATAATCTTTCTCAACGCATCCTCCTATTTGCTAAATTTTTTAGATTTGGCGCAGCCGCGACCAAGACCGTTTTCGCAAGCAAGACCGTAATATTTCGCCGCCTCGGTGCTATTTTTAGGCGTTCCGTCGCCTGACTCGTAGATGTCCGCCGCGTTGTAGCAGCCCTCGCTCTCTCCAGCCTCGCAGGCTAGTTTATAGTATTTTAGCGCATCGGCGAATTTCGAGGCGCTATCGTGCTTCTTAGCTATCATTAGGCAAGCCTCCCCGTCTTTGCTCTCGCATGCTTTTTCATAAAATTCGGCTGATTTTTCCGTATCGTCCTGCTCTACGACAAAATTATCATTTGACGGCGTAGAGTCGTAAAAATCGCCCGCCGCCGAGCAAGCTTTAGCATAGCCAAGATCGCAAGCGCTTTTATAAAGCTCAAAAACTTCGCCGTTTATTCGCATATGCTCGTCATCGTCTTTTAGGTCGTATGTTTGATATGCTTTTAGCTGAGCGGCTATGTAGCAACCTACGGCGTTTTTATCCTCTCGGCACGATTTTTCGTAGAGTTTGGGCACGTTTTTATCGCCCATATCTTGTAGGTATTTTTTCGTCGCGATCTCAAAATTCGTCTGCGCGGCCGCCAATCCGGCTAAAATCAAAACAAAATAAATTTTCTTAAACATAGCGGCTCCTTATTTTTTGTTTTTGTAAAGTTTTCTAAAATCGGCGCAAGCTCCCCTAGAGCCATAGTCGCAAGCTAACCCGTAAAAATCCATCGCCTTCGTCTCGTCTTTTTTTACGCCCTCGCCCCTTTCGTACATATCAGCTAGCGCGTGGCAGCCGCTCGCGTCCTCGTACTTGCATGCGGTTTCGTAAAATTTAGACGCTTTGGCTAAATTTTGCTCGGTGCCCCTGCCCTCGTCGTAGTATCCGGCCACTCTCGCGCATGCAGCACCCACTTTGCCCTCGCAAGCTTTTTCGTGAAATTTCATCGCCTTTTTATAGTCGGTTTCCTGTCCGGCCAGTCCGTTTTCGTAGATGTCGCCCAGAGATTTGCATCCGTCCATATCGCCAGCGTCGCAAGCTTTTGAAAACTGCTCGAAGCTTTTTGCCTCGCTAGAGTTTTGCGAATAGGCGTTAATGTTTATAAAGCCCGCAGCATAGCAGCCTACGATGTTTTTCTCCTCGTGGCAAGACTTTTCAAAGAGCTTTAAGGCGTTGTCGTAGTTGTTTTGAGCTAGCTCCGCACTCGCCTCCTCGAAAGCAGGCACGGCGGCAAAGGCCGCAGACGCCAAAAAAGCGACGCAAACGATTTTCTTTAGCATTTGTTTTCCTTAAATTTGATTATTTTTTGTGAAATTTGACACGAACTAACGGTTAAATTTGGCAAAAAACCACATAAAAGCAAACATCAGCCCAGTGGCCTTGGTTTTGGTTTCGTCGAACATAAACTCCCGCGCACGGTCAAGCGGAACGTAAACCGGCTCGATATTTTCGCCGTCTATGCCGCCGCCCTCGCCGATTTTCATCGCGTCGTTTATCACGGCAAAAAACATAGTCTGCTTTGCTCCGCCAAAGCCCAGCGCGCCGCGAGTGGATGTTATGCGCTTTACCTTGCTCACGGCAAAGCCCGTCTCCTCGGCGATCTCCTCGATGACGGTCTGCTCCTCGCTCTTGCCTTTATCCATCAGGCCAGCGCAAAGCTCGTATGTATAGCCCTCGTCGCCCTTTTGCGTCAAATTTAGCTCGCGTCCTTCTTGTAGGTTAAACCAAACGGCGGGGCGAAACTGCTTAACCAGCAAAAACGCGTCCTTATCCTCGTGATAAAGCAGTACCGAAACGCTGTCGTGAGCCTTGATACACTCCCATCTGACGGACTTTTCGCACAGATCAAACGAAATTTGATACGGCTTTACGTAGCGCGGGGAGGTTAAATTTTCTATCTTGATATTTTTTACAGAAGTATCCATTTTGCCAGTCCTAAAAAGCTAAAAAAGCCGACCGTGTCGGTAACGGTGGTAAGCAGTACGGCCGAGCCGACGGCGGGATCGATGTCAAATTTCTTTAAGCTTAGCGGTATCAAAGTACCGAAAAATCCGGCGAAAAACAAATTTATCAACATCGAAGCGCCGATAACTACGCCAAGCATCGGGCGGTTAAACCACAGCGCAGCGATAACGCCCATCAAAAATGCAAAGGTTAGTCCGTTTATAAGCGCGATGCCGACCTCGCGTTTTAGCGCATTTGCGGCGTTTTTAAACTCGATCTCCCCTAGAGTTAGTCGGCGCACGGTAACCGTAAGCGCCTGCGTGCCCGTGTTTCCGCCCATGGATGCCACGATAGGCATCAGTACCGCAAGCGCTACGTAGCTAGCTATCGTCTCGTCAAAAAGTCCGATGATCGATGAGCTAATAAGTGCGGTAAATAAATTTATAAGTAGCCAAACGGCGCGCGCGCGAGTGGCCTTAACCAAGCTCGTATCCTCTTCCTCAGCCTCGTCGTCGACGCCGGCTAGGTTATAAATTTGCTCCGTGGCGCTTTCTTTTATAAAGTCGTGGATATCGTCGGTGGTAATACGACCGAGCAAATAGCCCTTGCTATCGACGACCGCGATCGAGTTCATATCGTAGTTTTCGACCGTTTCTACGACCGTCTCGATAGGCTCGTTATCTACGGCCACGTTGGGTTTATATTTATCCTCTTCGCTCTTTGCGATGATCTCTCTTAAGGTTTGGTTAAAATCAAATAGTATCAGATCCTCAAGCGGCACCGCATGGAGCAAAACACCCTTTTTATCGGTGATAAAAAGCTGCGAGACGTTTTCTAGTTTGCCCTCTTCCTTCTCGCGCCTTAGCCGCTCGACCGCCGTTTTTAGCTGCTCGTCGATATGCGCACTAAAAAGCTCCGTCTGCATGAACGCGCCCGCTTCGCCCTCGTCGTAGCTGCGGATACGTAAAATCTCCTCCTGATCGTCCTTGTCCAGGCCGTCAAAGAGCTCTTTAGCCTTTTGCTCGTCGATCTCCTCGATATACTCCAAAAGCTCGGCCGCGTCATCACTCTCTAGCTCCTCGATCGCCTCGATGATCTTGTCGCTAGGTATCTGCTCGATCACGTCCTTTAGCATGTGATCTGGCATCTCCATCGCTACGTCGCCCAGGATCTCTGGGTCGAGCTTTTCGAGGTATTCGCCAAATAGCTCCTCATCGTGCTTTTTAAGCGTTTTTAGGTGCTGGGCGAGGTCGGCGGGGCTTAGTTCCTTATCGATCGTCTCGTTTAGGTGCGAGTCTAGCAGCTCTTTGGCTTCGTTTAATTGCTCGTTTTCTTCCATCATTTACTTCTTTTTGTCGCTTGACTCGGCGGTTTTGCCTTTTGATTTGGCCTTTTTATCGGCGGCGTCTTTTTGCTTTTTAGACTTATCTTTGCTGGCGTTTACGTCTTTTTTCTTTTTAGACTCGGTTTTGGTTTCTTTATTTGTTTTATCCTTTTTCTTATCTGTCTGTTTTGGTTTGTCTTTATTTTTAGCGGACGAATTTGACTCTGACTTTTTCGCCTCTTTGCTTGATTTTTTTGGCTCGGCTTTGCTTGTCGCCTTGCTTGCGGCTTTTGCGGAGGTTAAATTTGGCTCTGGTTTTGCTGATTTTGCCGCAGGTAAATTTGTCGTTTCGTTCGCGTCCGTTTTGGTCCCAGAGGAGTTGTTTTCGGCCGTTGGCTGCGCGGTCAAATTTGACTCTATTTTAGTTAAATTTGAGTCCGTCAAATTTGCATCCACTGCCGTCAAATTTACGTCCGCGGCATTTGGCTGCGCCGTTAAATTTAAATCATCGTTCGCCAAAGTCGAATTTACGTCGCTTTTTGGCTCGGTGACCGGGTGCTCCCAGTCCATCGCCGCGTCAAATCTATACTCTTTTTCAGGAATTCTATCCTTGCCAAGGGCCTTTTTTATCTCAGGCTCAAGCCGCTCTACGCGGTTTTTAAACTCCTTCTCCTCTTTTGAGAAAAATACGCTTTTAGCCACCTTTATCTCGGTCTCGGGATTTACCGCGGTGCCGTTTTTATAAACGCCAAAGTGTAGGTGCGAGCCCGTACTCATGCCGGTATTTCCTACATACGCGATGAGCTGGCCTTGCTTGACCTTGACGCCGGTTTTTATACCCTTAGCAAAGCCGTTCGTGTGCGCATACAGCGTCTCGTAAGCGCCGGCATGCTTTAGGATCACGACCTTGCCGTAGCCGCTTTTGGTACCGACAAATTTGACCGTGCCCTCGCCCGCAGCCTTTATCGGAGTGCCTTTAGGAGCGCCGTAGTCAACGCCCAAGTGCGCCTTGTAGCGCTTTAGTATCGGATGATAGCGCTTGGGCGTAAATGGCGACGTGATACGGGCGTTTGAGATAGGTCTAGTAAGCAGAAATTTATCGCTTTTTTTGCCGCTTTTGTCGTAGTATTTGTTTTGGTGTCTATAAACAGTGTATCTTTTACCCCTGATCTCTATCGCCGCCCAGTCGATTCCAGGCATGCCGAAAGTACGTCCCAGCCTTATTTTTTGTTTGTAGCTCATCGCGAGCCTGTCGCCTTTTTTTAGCCTTTTAAACTCGCCGTCGCCGACCTCGCCTTTCATTGCTAGATAAAATCCATGCGCCAGCGCTACGCTACCGGTGGTTTCTATGATGTCTTGCGATGGGTTTGCGCTAACGGGCATACTAAGCACGTGGTCGTAGGTTTGATATGATATTGGAGAGAGCTGAAATTTAAACCCGCCGTCGCTATCTTTGTAAATTTGCGCTTGGAGCTCTTCGTTTACGGGGATCAGCACCTGCGATATCCCGCCATTTTCGTCTCTTGAAATTTGATACGAAATACCCTCTTTGATCTCGTCTAGGAACTCTTTATCCTCCGAGTCCAAATCATAATAAAGCTTTAGCGGGATGGAGTTTTTTTCTAAAAACGTCAAAAAGCTATCGCCCTTAGGCCAGCTAAGCTCCTGGACGGTAGATTGTATAGGCGCGGCGGCGAATAAATTTACCGCCAGCAGTAAAGCTAATGAAAATTTCTTCATAAAATCCCTTGATTTAAAAGCCGTATTTTACTCGAAAATTACTTACATTTTGCAAAACTAAGGCAGTTTCAGATATAATGAGCGCTAAAATTTCAAACTTTCAGGAGATAAATTTTGAAAAAATTTCTTTTATTTTTAGCGGCGGCTTACCTCGGTTTTGCGGCGGAATTCTCGATGAGAGAGTACAAAACCCCGCTAATAAGCGTGGATGAGGGCGTAGGCACGATCATAGACGGCTCGGACATCGTCGTAGGCAGTAGCGGCGTCGTGATGCATAAATTTGAAGGCTCTCAAAGCTCAATCATCGCTCGCGCCGTCGTTACGGAAAAAGGCGGCGGCTTTGCAAAGGTACGATTTGAGGTATTTGACACGTTAGCGCAAAAAGCCCTGCCGATACCGGGAATTTTACCTAAAAGCGGCGACGAGATCATCCTAAACTACCTCTACAACCGCTCGCTCATCGTCGTGCCGAACAAAGAAATTTACGCCGAAGTAACGAACACATTTAAAGACATTACCTTTATCCACCCCGATATCGTGGGCTCATACCTAAGCTACGAGTATAAACCAAACCCTAGCCGCGACGACTTTCGTAAAATGTGCTCCCAAAGCGCTGCCGGGCTTATTTTCATCGCTATGAACAACGAAGCGCTTTTTGCCGATTGCCAGAGTTTCGAGCCGCTAAAACGATTCCAAAGCGGCGCGGTCAAATACTATCAGCTGCCTTTCTACACTCGCGTCAAGGACATCGATACGGTATTTTGGAAATGGGGCTCGGAGCAGATCAGCGACTTTGACCGCCACTACAAAGCTCTTTTGAAAGAAAAATGATGCACGAAAAACACGCTAAATTTTTTGTAAATTTACTAGGCGCGGATAACGCCTACTTCGACGACGCGCACAGGATCGCCTACTGCTACGACGCTACTAGAAAGCGACATTTGCCTGACGGCGTACTTTTTCCTAGAGACGAGCGCGACGTTAGCGAGATTTTAAAATACTGCAACGAAAATAAAATCATAATCGTGCCTAGGGGTGCTGGTAGCGGCTTTACAGGAGGCGCGCTAGCACACGAGGGCGGCGTAGTGCTTGCCTTTGAAAAGCATATGAACAAAATCCTAGAAATCGACATGCAAAACATGGTCGCCGTCGTGCAGCCGGGCTGTATAAATATAAATTTACAGCGCGAAGCCGAGAAGCTAGGCCTTTTCTACCCGCCAGATCCCGCTAGCCAGGAGTACTCGACGCTAGGCGGCAACGTGAGCGAAAACGCGGGCGGCATGCGCGCGGCAAAATACGGCATCACCAAAGACTACGTCATGGCGCTGCGAGCCGTGCTACCTAACGGCGAGGTGATCCGCGCCGGCAAACGCACGATAAAAGACGTCGCTGGATACAATATCGCAGGCATCCTCATCGCCAGCGAGGGCACGCTAGCGGTGATAACCGAGATCACGCTAAAACTCATCGCAAAACCTAAATTTAGAAAAACGGCGATGGGGATTTTCCCTAGCGTAAACGCCGCGATGAACGCCGTTTACAAGACTATGGCCGCAGGCGTGACGCCTGTAGCCATGGAGTTTTTAGACGCGCTTTGCATACGCGCCGTCGAGACTAAATTCAACAAAGGCCTACCGCAAGATGCAGGCGCGCTACTCATCACCGACGTAGACGGCGACGTTTTAAACGGCTTAGAGCAGGATCTAGTCACGATAGAGCGAGTGTTTAGAGAAAACGGCGCTAGCGAATTTAGACGCGCTAAGGACTATAGCGAGCGAAACGACATCTGGTTTGCCAGGCGCAACTGCTCACAGGCGATAAATATCTACGGAAATTTAAAACTAAACGAGGATATCACGGTGCCGCGCTCAAAGCTACCAGAGTTGCTAGAGCGCATAGGCGGCGTCGCTGAAAAATACGGCGTGCAGGTGCCGTGCTTCGGCCACACCGGGGATGGCAACGTACACACTAACGTCATGGTGGTGGACAAAGCCGACCCGGCACAGGTAGAGAGCGGACACAAGGCGATCGAGGAAATTTTTAAGATCGCGGTGGAGCTTGGCGGCACGCTTAGCGGCGAGCACGGCATCGGCATCAGCAAGGCCGAGTTTATGCCGCTTGCCTTTACGCCTGCTGAGATGGAGCTTTTTAGAAGTATCAAAAAGGCGTTTGATCCGAACAATATCTTAAATCCGTTTAAGATGGGGTTGTAAATTTGGCGCAAGGCGTAGCTGATTTTGCCGTATTTATGATCTACGTTGCGGCAGGTGTCGGCGCCCTTGCCCCGCTTTTTATAAAAAATAAATCATACAAAACCGTCGATCACGGAGCCTTGCTTATCTCACCTAATCCGCTTTTAAAACTACCCATATTTATAATGTGCCTAGGCTTTGGCGTTATGGGACTATTTGACGAAGGGTCGCATTTAGAAAAATATAACGGCAAGCCTATACCTTGTTTTTATCACGATGACATAGTTTGCTCACAGGAGGCCAAATCACAGGGCGTAAATCTAATGTGCTTTGAAAAAGACGATCCAAGATGCATTGACGGATATCTACAAAGAAACAAATTTCAAATAACGCTTGGTAACGTCGTAGCAGTTTGCTCCATATTTTTGGCATTTATAACGTTGATACAAAAAGGCATTAGAATAGAAAAAGACGGTATCTCCAAAGAGTGGGAGGTTTTGCCGTTTAGACACGCTGAAAAGATAAAATTTGATGAGATGACTTACGGTATAGCCTTTGTAAGGGGCGTAAAATTCATCAACTGTCTCTTATACACATCTGACGCTGCCGACGATCTTACGCGTGT
>CAUUAH010000047.1:0-11751 GCA_963542985.1 uncultured Campylobacter sp.
ATCCAAGTACGACTAACAGCTTCAGCGGCTTTTTTAGGCGGCTAATGGAGCAATTTTAAATTTAGGATTTTACTTTGAGAGCGGAAAATTTTATAGCATTTTTTACGGTTTGCGGATTTTTCATCGGCGCGACTTTTTCGGCGTTAAAGCTGAGCGACCCGATAGACATGCTGGTTTATACGTTTCTCATTACGTTTTTTTTCTATCTTTTGGTACACGTGGTTATTATAAATTATTTAGACGCCAGATCGTCGCTAAAAAGGCGGTTTGACAAAGAGCTATACGAGCAGAGGGCTGATTATCTAATCGGCGAACTAGCCCTTAGAGAAAAGCGAATAGATAATCTCTTAAACAAGCTCGCAAACGAAAATATACTGATAAAACAAACGTTAAATAAGAGCAACGAAAGTAATGCAAAAGCCGCCTAATCCATACGCCCAGACGATAAAAAAAGAGCAAGACGACATCGTACTAGCCTACATGCCCGCTCTTCGCGCGATGGCTTTTAGGCTAAAGGAGCGCTTACCCTCTCACATCGACGTTAGCGACCTGATGGGCGCCGGGCTTGAGGAGATGGTAAAGCTCTCCAGAAAATACGACAAAGAGCAAAACGACTCGTTTTGGGGCTACGCGCAAAAGCGAGTTTACGGCGCGATGCTTGATTTTTTACGCAGGCTTGACTTGGTTAGCCGCTCGGACCGCACTTTGGTAAAGTCTATCGAGGCTTTGGTGGATGAGTATTTTAATAAATTTGAGCACGAGCCAGACGATGCGTATATCGCAAGTAAGCTTGGCGTAGACGTAGAAAAGGTAAGCGAAGCAAGAAACGTGAGTGCAGTCGTCGCCGTCCTAAATATCGACGATCAAATGGAGCTAATGAGCGAGGAAAATACGCTCGAGCGGATTGAAAAAGAGGATTTGATAGAAAAGATAGCTCAAATTTTAAACGAATTTGAGGAGCGTGATCAGCTCATCGTACAACTTTATTATTACGAGGAGCTCAGTCTAAAGGAGATCAGCGAGATTTTGGGCATCACGGAGAGCAGGATATCGCAGATCCATAAGCGCTTGATGGAAAAAATAAGAAAAAAGCTTGAGGGCAAATAATGGCGGACATTTTAAGTCAAGAAGAGATAGACGCGCTACTAGAAGTCGTAGACGACGAAGAGGCGAGCGGGTCGATCGGCGAGGGCGGCAAGGAAGAGCAGCGCCAGGTAATAATCTATGATTTTAAACGCCCAAACCGCGTCAGTAAGGAACAGCTACGCGCGATAAAGGGCATACACGACAAGCTTGCGAGAAATTTGGCTTCTCAAATTTCAAGCGTTATGAGAAGTATCGTGGAGATCCGCCTGCATAGCGTCGATCAGATGACGTACGGCGAGTTTTTGATGAGTTTGCCGAGTCCGACTAGCTTTAACGTCTTTTCGATCAAGCCGCTTGACGGCAACTGCGTTTTGGAGATAAACCCGAGCATCGCATTTCCGATGATAGATCGCTTGCTAGGCGGCAACGGCGAGGGCTTTGAGGCTAGCAGGGAGCTAACCGATATAGAGGTAAATTTGCTCGATGCGATCCTAAGGATGATGATGCAGCGCCTAAAAGAGAGCTGGGCGATGATCACCGATATGTACCCAAACGTCGAGGCTAAAGAGAGCAGCCCGAACGTCGTGCAAATCGTCAGCCAAAACGAAATCGTGATAATGGTCGTCATGGAGATCATCGTAGGCAACTCAAGCGGCATGATAAACATCTGCTATCCGGTTATCTACCTCGAGCCGATCTTAAGCCGCCTAGCCAACCGCGACATAATGCTTGGCGAAACGAGCGCGAAAAAGAGCCGAAACAAAGAGCTAAAAACGCTGATCGGGCGCGCCGAGGTGCTATATGAGGCGATACTGGGCAAAAGCGTCGTTAGCGTAAACGAGTTTTTAAATTTAAAAGAGGGCGACATACTGCGCCTTGACCGCTCGGCAAACGACAAAGCTATCGTCACGATCGATAAAAAAGAGGTATTTTTGGCTGAGGTCGGGCTGCATAGATTTAGAAAATCTATCCGCATAGAAGAGCTCATCAGAAGCGACAAGGACGAGATCAAAAACATCCTCGAGCAGTACGAAGAAGAGCGCAAAGCCAAGCTCATGAGCTACGATCAAGAAAATGAAGAGGATGAGGATAATATATTAGGCGAGGGTGAAGATGATGAATGATTTTTTGAAAATTTTCGTAAATGAAGTAAAGGCTACGATCGAGGGACTAACGGGTAGGACGCCCGAGATAGGCGAGAGAAACGAATACGACGCGCCTAAACAAGAAGGTATAAAGCCGCCTCTAGCCGTGGCAAACGTAACCGTCGGCGGCGATGTGACGGCAAAGGTGATGCTAGTAGCCACGCCCGTGCTAATGAGCGCGATCGGCGAGTGGATGCTCGGAGAAGAGGAGATTTCGCGCAACGAAAATCTAAGCGAGGACGAGCTAGACGCCGCAAAAGAGGTGTTTTCAAATATTTTGGGCGCGTTTTCCACGAGTCTTGGCGCGCAAAAAGGCATGCCGAAGCTAAATTTTGAGGTCGCGAAGGTAAATTTCCTCGACGAGAGCGCAAATTTAGACGTAAGCGCGTTTGAAAAAATCTACATCTACTCCGTTAAAATCGGCGACATCAGCGAGCATATCGCTATCGTGCTTGATTTTTCACTGGTTAAGTTTTTTAACAAAGATCAAAAAGAACCCGCCGCACAGCAAGCAGCTGCTGCAAAAAGCGATCTAAGCGCCGAAGAGATGCGAAATATCGGGCTCATCATGGACGTGCGCCTGCCGCTTCACGTGCGCATCGGCTCAAAAAGAATGCTACTAAAAGACGTGCTCACGATGGACATAGGCTCGGTCATCGAGCTAAATCAGCTCGCAAACGACCCGCTTGAGATCTTGATCAGCGACAAGGTCGTAGCTCTAGGTGAGGTTGTCATCGTGGACGGCAACTTCGGCATCCAGATCACTCAGATCGGTACGAAAAAAGAGCGCCTCGAGCAGCTTAGATAAGGTTAAATTTAGAAATAAGAGGCTAAATTTAGCCTCACTTTAGCTCGGGCGCGCCTTTTTTCAAATTTAACGGCATTTTGCTCAAATTTGAGCGCGAAACTACGGCGCGTAAATTTAACCCCGCAAGCGCAAATTTAACCGCAAAGAGAAATAATGGATGAAATTTTAAACGATCTGGCCAAATTTAGGGATTTTGCGACCTACAAAAATCCTAGCGTTACGTTTTTTGGCTCGGCTAGATTTGATGAAAACAGCAAATACTGCAAAATGGCCTTTAGCCTCGCAAAAGAACTTGCCGACGGCGGTTTCGCCGTTGTTAGCGGCGGCGGGCCTGGCGTGATGGAGGCGGCTAACAAAGGAGCGTACGAGAGCGGCAAAAGTCCGTCGATAGGTCTAAATATCGTGCTTCCGTTTGAGCAGGTGACGAACAGATACGCCACGAGCAACTTTGTCTTTTCAAATTTATCCGCTCGCAAATTTGCCCTCATCGAACGCTCTAGCGCGTTTTTGGTTTTTCCGGGCGGCTTTGGGACGCTTGACGAGCTGTTTGAGATCCTGGTACTAGCGCAAATCGGCGCCAAAAAAACTAAAATTTTTCTCATCGGAAGCGAGTTTTGGGGCAAGCTTGATGATTTCATCAAAACCACGCTGATACGCGAAAAAGCCGTCAGCGAGGAGGATCTGTCGCTTTATACGATCAGCGATGATCTAGACGCCGTGCGGGACGAGATTTTGGGGATTTTAGACTAGGCGAGCGTTCTAAAATTTTATAAATTTTGAGGATTTGGCGATGTTTGACGTGATGCGAGATAGGATCGCTTTTGCGCTGATTTGCCTCGTTTTTATCGCTATTTTCGGCTATATTGCCGTCAAATTTGACGGCGCGCGTGTCCCTTTGCTAATTTTAACCGCCGTGGTTTTTGTAGTTGCGATCGCGGCGCACATGATACACGAAAATTTAAAGCTAGATAAAGATCTAAAAGAGGGCGAAGCTCAAGATAAATAGCCGTAAACAGCTTGGCGTCTAGTTAAATTTGGTCGGTAAATTTGCTGGGTGCTTATACTTGGCGCTCGGCGTTAAATTTTGATTTTTGTAAATTTAGCCGGCCTGCATTTTAGTAATTTTAATGAGCAAACCGTTAAATTTACGCCCCAAGCGCCTTGTTTTTAAATTTATAAATTCTCTCCGCCGACAATGCCCGCTTTTGCATAAAATTCGGTAAATTTAACCGCGTCATCGCCGTTTGCAAATTCTGCGTTGCCGTCTCGGTGCGTAAAATTCAGAGCCGAGCAAGGCGCAAAAGCTAAATACCCGCTTAGCTCGCTATCCTTGACTCGCAAATTTATAGCCTATTAAGCTATTTTTTATATAATCGCACCGAATTTATACGAATTTGCCTTATTGTGGGGCTAGGGCTAAGTTTGTAAATTTGCAAATATTTTTACAAAAAACGCAAGCGATGAATCGCGAGACGAATTTAAGCGTTGCGCGGAAATTTTTGCGTCAAGGCTAGGCATGTAGCCTTGACGCAAAAATTTCAAGCTCGTTTAAAGGCGCTCGCGAGGCGCGCTTGCCCCACAAAGGAAAGAAAAAATGAAAATACTAATGGCCATGAGCGGCGGCGTCGACTCCACCATGAGCGCCAAAATGCTACTAGAGGCGGGTCACGAGGTCGTGGGCTGCTATATGAAACTACACAAAAAGCCCGGCTACCACGAGCAAAACATCGGCAAAGTCGCCCGCGCGTGCGAGTATCTGGGTATAAAATATCATGTGCTCGATCTGCAAGAGGAGTTTGACAGATACGTCTACACGCCATTTGTTGGTGCTTACAAAGAGGGCCGCACGCCAAATCCCTGCGCGCTTTGCAACCGCTTTATCAAATTTGGCGAACTGCTAAAATTTGCCAAAAGTATTGGCTGCGAAAAGCTCGCCACCGGCCACTACATCCGCGTTCAAGACGGCCTCATCAGGGTTGCCGCCGATCCTAGCAAAGACCAGAGCTACTTCGTCGCGCAGGTGCCAAAGGAGATAATCGCCGATATGATTTTCCCGCTCGGGGACAAATTTAAAAAAGATATAAAAGAGCTGGCAAAATCTTTGCCTAGCTTTCGCGAATACGGCGAGCAGGCCGAGAGTAGCGAGATTTGCTTCGTCGAGGACACCTATATCGAGGTGTTAAATAAGCACTACGAGACCGACCTGCCGGGCGAGGTCGTCGATAGCGCGGGCAGGGTGATCGGGCGACATAACGGCTATATGCACTACACGATCGGCAAGAGGCGCGGATTTGAGGTGTTTGGGGCGCACGAGCCGCATTTCGTGCTAGCTATCGACGCGGCAAATAACCGCATCGTCGTAGGTAGCAAAGAGGAGCTCGAGCGCGGCAAGATCGCGGTAAATAGCCTAAATTTGTTTGTGGATGAGAGCGAGTTTGACTGCGACGTGAAGGTTCGCTACCGCAGTATCGGGCTAAACGCGCACGTAAAGGTGCTAGAGGGCGGCATGGCCCAGATCGAGCTAAAGCAGAGCGCATTTGGCGTGGCTAGCGGGCAGCTCGCAGTATTTTACAGAGGCGAGCTGGTTATCGGCAGCGGATTTATACTGTAAATTTTATCTTAAATTTTGATCGCTTCGGGCGGTCAAATTTGTCAAATTTAGATCGGCGTTTGAGGGCAAAGGCTGGTCAAATTTGCCTGCATTTGATCAAATTTAAGTTACCGCCCGCTGCGCAAAATCCTCAAATTTTCTTTATTTTACAGTCTGCTTTCATGCTTCAAATTTAGCCTAAAATCGCTAAAATATACAAAAATAATCAAAGGACGCAAGATGAATCCAAAAGAGATCGCCGAGGAACTCATCATAAAAATGATCAACGCCGCCGATCGCAAGCAAACCCAGCGCGTGCGCGAGTGCTTCGCCGACGTCGTATTCGTCGATCACTCGAGCCTAAACGGCATGCGCGGCGCGCTCGTGAGCGCGGACGAGTTCGTGACGTCGTGGCAGCAGCTGCTCGAGGACGCGCAGACCTACACTTCGCTTAGCAACTTTGAGCTATTGCCCGCGCAGGAGGGCATCAGCGCCGAGTGCCACGCGCACATGGTTTACATGGCGCCCGGCGTCGAGCCGTGGGAGATATTTGGGCGTCAGATTTTTGAGATATTTAGGGTTTCGGGCGAGCATAAGATCACTTCATTTCAGTTCGCCGCCGCTGCGCAAAGGGGCAACAAAAACTTCCTAAAAGAGCTACAAGCACGTAAAAAACGCTCAAAACTGGGTCAAATTTACGATAAATTTAGCGGGAAAAAGTGAAATTTGATTTATGCGTGGTAGGCTTTGAGCCATAAAATTACGCCCAAATTTATCTGCAAAACCCGCGCCGCAAAAATACTAATTTATTCGCAAAACCCGCGCCGCAAAAATACTAATTTATTCGCAAAACCAGCAGCCGTCAAATTTGCCCTCACTTAAAAATATCAAGGTTTAAATTTAACTCGTCTATGATAGATAAAAGTTCTGAAATTTCCTTTTTTATCTGCTTTACGTCATAAAGGCTAGGCGGTAGCGAAAACGGCGTAGTTTCAAATCTATTTTTCGCTCCGTTTAAAAATAGGTAAAATTTATCGTCCATAAACGCAGTGCTCACGCCCATCTCTCCCGCAAATTTTATCTTTAACTCTCTCAAACGCTTCATGAATGTGGGCGTCAAAAGATATCTTGCTTCGACCTTGTCGTCCGTAAAAACCCTAAATTCATCGTTAAAAAGAGTATCGTCCATCTGCTCTTTTTCGCCTAAAAATTTAGTATTTAGAGTGCGGCTTGCCACTATCGTTTGCCCGCTAAATTTCTTGTAAAACTCGCAGACTAAAACCGAGCCGCTAAAGGCTTGGGCATTGCTATATATTGTATAGAAAGCCGTAGCGACAAAAAGGACTGAGGCTATTTCCGGAGAGTAGCCGGTGCCGGCGACGATAGTTCCGCCCGGTATCCTTATTGCTTCGCTTAAGCTAAATTTAACGCCGTTATAAATGCCGCTGATTTGATCTTCGGCGCGGAATTTATTTTGCGCATATATGCCTATCTTTTTAAATTCCTCACGGCTAATCCCTGCCGACGGTTCATAACTAAAAGCCTGGTTTATATCCGAAATAATGGTACGAATATAAACACCTTTGTAAAATTCCTCGTAAACCCATAATGGTTCAATTACATTAGACCAAGTTGTCACCCATGAGACGATAAAAATTGGAATATAACCGATGATGATAAATATTACGCCTAATTCGCTTCTAAAAATTTTTTCCGCTACGAAAATCCCGCTAAGCGGCAATATGGCTATAAAAAAGATCCCCAAAAATAGATACTTTACAAACGCGCGCCTGCACTCTTTTTGCTTTTTTGCGGTCGCCTCTATCGCTTCGTTTATGTTCAAATTTTGCCTTTTTTTTAGGATTTTGTGCCCGAAGCGAATTTTAGCGAAATTTACGCCGCGAAGGTGCGGGTTTGGCGGACAAGCAACTAAATTTAAAAAATCGGTCAAATTTGGCCGAAAATAAAAGAAGTTAAGCCGAATCAAATCGGCTTAAATTTGCGTTTAAATTTGAGTTTAGCGTAGGTATTTGACGTTAGCTTTGGCGCGGAGCTTGTTGAAGTATTCGCCGATGACTCGGTCTTGCTCGAGTTTATAAAGCGCGTTCATCGCTTCGTCTCTGACCTCGTCAAATTCAGGCATCGTTTGCCCCTTTTTAGACGCTACGTAAAACATCTCAAAGCCCTCTGGAGTCTGGAAAATCTGCGTGAAAGTGCCGTCCGGGGTCTGCTGAAATATCGTTCGTAGTTGAGGCGGGATCTGCTCGCTTTTTAGATCCATCACGTCCATGTGCACGCTGTGGTTGGCGTTCATCGGGGAGCTGTGTCTGGCGGCTTCTAAAAGCTGCATCGAAGGCGCCACGTATCTAGTCACGCTCACGTCGGTAAAGTGTGCGAAAAGGTCGCGATTTTGCTCGAAATACGCCCTCGCGGCGTTTTCTGAGATGTTGATTTTAGCCTCGGCAAAGATGCTTTGATATAGCTTTTCTTGTTTTATGCTTTTTGCGACGTCGTCTTTAAACTGCGCGTAGTCGCCGCCCTTTGATAGCACGGCCGAGCGTAGGTCGGAGACGTTCATACCGCTTTCGCTTGCTATCTTTTGCAACCTTTGATTTAGCTCGTAGTCGCTAGCTTCGATTTTTAGGTTTTTGATCTGTGCGGTTTCGAGTCTATCGCGGATCAGTAAATTTAGCGCGTTTGCTTCGTTTGTTTGCAGCTGCGCGGCGGCTTTGCGCACTTCGTTTACGGTGATGGGTTCGTTTTCGATGATGACGGCTATGCCGTTTGAGATCTGGCTCGCGTTAGCCATACAAAAACTGAGAAAAAACGCGGCGAATGAGATCTTTTTTAACATATAAAACCTTTGTTTAAGTCTAAAGTAAATATAATTTGAGCATTATAACATTTTAAATTTAAGCGCAAGCTATAAAGGTAAAATTTAATGCAAAATTCACAAATAGTAACTAGATTTGCCCCCTCTCCGACCGGATATTTGCACATCGGCGGGCTTAGGACGGCGCTTTATAACTACTTATACGCTAGAGCAAACGGCGGCAAATTTCTGCTGCGCATCGAAGATACCGACCTAAAACGCAACTCCGAGGAGGCCACGCAAGCGATAAAAGAGGCCTTTGCCTGGTGCGGGCTAGATCACGACGGTGAGGTGACGTATCAGTCGCGTAGATTTGACGTGTATAAAGAGTATGTACAAAAGCTGCTAGCCGAGGGCAAAGCCTACAAATGCTACATGAGCAAGGACGAGCTAGACGCTCTGCGCGCCGAGCAAGAAGCGAAAAAAGAGAGGCCTAAATACGACAATCGCTACCGCGAATTTACCGGCACTCCGCCTGCGGGAGTAGAGCCCGTTATCCGTATCAAAGCGCCTCTAAGCGGCGAGATCGTGATCGACGACGGCATCAAAGGCGAGGTCAAATTTAGAGTCGAGGATATCCTGGATGATTTCATCATCGCGCGCAGCGACGGCACGCCGACCTATAACTTCACGGTCGTGATAGACGACGCGCTGATGGGCGTAACCGACGTCATCCGCGGCGACGATCACCTCTCAAATACCCCAAAACAAATCGTGCTATACGATGCACTGGGCTTTAAAGCGCCGAAATTTTACCACGTCGCGATGATAAACGGCGAGGACGGCAGCAAACTAAGCAAACGCCACGGCGCGACCGACGTGATAGAGTATAAGCGCATGGGTTATCTGCCTGAAGCTCTTTTAAATTTCCTCGTACGCTTAGGCTGGAGCCACGGAAACGACGAAATTTTCGGCATGAACGATATGCTAAAGTACTTTGATCCGCACGATATAAACAAGAGCTCAAGCACCTATAACGCAAGCAAGCTAGAGTGGCTAAACGCCCACTATATCAAGACTCTGCCGTACGAGAGGCTGGCAAGCGAGATGCTTGAATTTGGGATAGATTTTAAAGCGATGCCAAAGGGCGAAGTGCTGTTAAATTCATTGCGCGAGCGCTCAAAAACGCTAGTTGAAATGAGCCAAAGCGCAAGGACGATCATAAACGCTCCAAGCGCATACGACGAGAAAGCGTATGCTAAATTTATCACGCCCGAAAGCAAGGAAAATTTGGCTAAATTTGCCGAAATTTTAGGCGAAAATTTAGACGCCAAAGGCTACGAGGAGATGACGGCTAAATTTTTAGAAGCAAACGGCTTAAAGCTGAAAGACCTAGCTCAGGCGCTTCGCGTCGCGCTAACGGGAAATAGCGTAAGCCCGGGGATATTTGAGGTGCTCGAAGTTTTGGGCGCGGATGAGACGAAAAAACGAATAAGAAATATTTTAAAGGAGAACAAATGACACACGTAACTAACGAAGAGGCGCTCGCGTATCACGAGGGCGGCAAGATAGAGATAAAAGTAAAAACACCATGCGCGACGGCTAGAGACCTATCTATGGCGTATACGCCGGGCGTTGCGGTACCTTGCAAAGAGATTGAAGCCGACAACGAACTAGCCTACAAATACACCAACAAAGCAAATTTAGTAGCCGTCATCACCGACGGTACGGCCGTGCTTGGCCTAGGAGACATCGGCGCGGTAGCGGGCAAACCCGTGATGGAAGGCAAGGCGGTTTTGTTTAAAAAATTTGCAAACGTAGATGCCTTTGACATCGAGCTAGACGAGCATGATCCTGATAAGATCGTTGAAATTTGCAAAGCGCTCTCTCCGACTTTCGGTGGTATAAATTTAGAAGATATCCGCGCTCCAAAGTGCTTTGAGATCGAGCACAAACTACAAGAAGCAGTCGATATCCCGGTCATGCACGACGATCAGCACGGCACGGCGATGATTACAAGCGCGGGCATAATAAACGCGATGGAGATTTCTGGCAAAGACATCTCTAAAATCAAAATCGTAGTTAGCGGCGCGGGCGCGGCTGGTATCGCATGCGCGAAGATGTACAAGGCTCTGGGCGCAAAACACATCGTGATGGTAGATAGCAAAGGTGTGATCCACAAAGGCCGCACCGATCTAACTCCGGAAAAGCTAGAATTCGCCCTAGAAACCGCCGACAGAACGCTAGCGGACGCGATGAAGGGCGCAGATATGTTCCTGGGCCTTAGCAAACCCGGCGTCGTAACCAAAGAAATGGTCGCGTCTATGAACGACGAGCCGATCATCTTTGCGCTTGCCAACCCGACTCCGGAGATCTTCCCTGAAGACGTCGCTAGCGTGCGAAACGACGTGATGATGGGAACCGGCCGCAGCGACTATCCAAACCAGGTAAATAACGTTCTTGGCTTTCCGTTTATATTCCGCGGCGCGCTTGACGTCAGAGCCAAAAAAATCACCGAAAATATGAAGATGGCTGCGGCGCGCGCGCTTGCAAATTTGGCTAAAGAGCCCGTGCCTGCGGAGGTTTGCGCGGCGTTTGGCGTAAAAGAGCTAAAATTTGGCAAAGACTACATCATACCAAAACCGTTTGACAATCGCGTGCTTTTAGCCGTGGCTCCTGCGGTCGCGCAGGCTGCGGTCGACGACGGCGTAGCTAGAGTGAAGGATTTTGACGTAAAAGCCTATACCGAAAAGCTAGCAAAGGGTCTGTAAATGAAAAACGTCAGGCTCATCTCACACCCGCTCATCGAGCACAAACTAGCGATTTTAAGGGATAAAAACACTGAGCCGTTTCAGTTTAGGATGCTCGTGGACGAGATCAGCTATCTGATGATATTTGAGGCGACTAGGGATCTGGCGCTGCGCGACGTGAGCGTGCAGACCCCGGTCGCCCAGGCCCAGGCCAAAAAGCTCGCGACAAAGGTGATGATTTGCCCGATTTTGCGAGCGGCTCTAGGTATGCTTGATAGCGTATTTACGATCATTCCAGACGCTAGCGTGGGCTTTTTGGGCTTTCAGCGAAACGAAAAGACCGCGGAGGCGGAGTTTTTCTACGCTAAACTGCCTAGCGACGCCAAAAACCGCCTAGCCATCATCATCGATCCGATGTTTGCTACCGGCGGCACGGCTATCGATGCGGTTAAATTTTTACGCGAAAACGGCATCAAGAAGATCAAATTTATCTCCATCATCGCCGCTCCCGAGGGGCTAAAGCGCTTTAGCGAGGTTTACCCGGATGTCGAGGTCTATAC
>CAUUAH010000048.1:0-11615 GCA_963542985.1 uncultured Campylobacter sp.
GAGATGAGCGCTAGTCTCGTGGGCTCGGAGATGTGTATAAGAGACAGGCGTAGAAAACGCTCCGCTAAATGCGGCAAATATCGGCGCAAACGCCTTTGCGATGTTCGTCAAAAACCAGCGCCAATGGGAAGCCAAGCCGCTAACCCCAGAAAATATCTCCAAATTTAAACAAAATTTAAAAGCAGCCGGCATCGAGCCCAGGCACGTTTTGCCGCACAACGGCTACCTTATAAATTTAGGCCATCCAAACGATGAGCAGCGCCAAAAGTCCATTAACGCCTTTTTAGACGAAATTTACCGCGTAGAGGCGCTTGGTCTAGTGATGATAAATTTTCATCCGGGTTCGTACTTAAATGAAATTTCGCCAGAAATTTGCCTCGAAAATATTGCAAATTCCGTAAATTTCCTACTCGAAAATAGCCAAAACGTAAAGCTAGTCATAGAAAATACTGCCGGCCAGGGCTCGAATTTGGGCTTTAAATTTGAGCACCTAGCCTATATCATCAAACGCTGTATAGACAAAAACAGGATCGGCGTGTGCCTGGATACCTGTCATACCTTTGCCGCGGGATACGACATCAGAGACGACTACGAGCGCGTGATGAGCGAATTTGACGAGATAGTCGGGCGCGAGATGCTGCGGGGTATGCATCTAAACGATACGAAATTTGACCTAGCCAGCAAGAAGGACCGCCACGAGAGCCTAGGCAAGGGCTTTTTGGGCTTAAAAACATTTGAAAAAATCATAAACGACCCCCGCACGGACGATATCCCGCTAGTTTTAGAGACGATCGACGAGAGTATCTGGGCGGACGAGATAAAAATTTTAAGAAATTTTAAAGGAGAATAAATGAGAAAATATATCGGCGTTTGCCTAGCGGCTTGCTGCTGTCTAAATGCGGCGGGCTTTAAAATCCCCGAGCAAAGCGGCGATAGCATCGCACTTTTAAACTCAAACGTCGCTACGAGCTTCGGTCCTGACGCAGCCTATAACAACCCGGCAAATATGATATTTCTAGACGGCGGACACTATCTGGAGAGCTCGCTAACCTATCTGCGTATGTCAAAGACGAAGTATAGGCACTATAACGGCGACAAACTCACCTCCAAAAGAGCAAACGCGCTCGTACCAACCTTTCACTTCGTAACGCCGCAGTTTGACGACTGGCGCTTTGGCCTATCAGTCGTCGTGCCTGCAGGAATGTCGATGAGATGGGATGAAAGACTACCTAAAGCCACTTCTAAAAAATTCGATCTAAAGGTGATCGAGGTAAATCCTAGCGTCGCCTACGCGCTAACCGACAACATCGCGTTAGGCTTTGGCCTGCGCGCCGTTTACGCTAGAGGAGAGGCCGTGCAGGAGGTCTCAGGTACCTTGCCCGCCTCGCAAGACATCAAAGGCGACCGCATAAATTTCGGCTACAACGCGGCAATCACCTATAAACCAACCTCAAATTTGAGCCTAGCGGCCACCTACCGCTCGAAAGTAAATATGAATCTAAAAGGCGACACCGACATCAGCGCGCCGGCGCACCCGAGAGGGGCATTTCCGAGCGGCTCGTATAGCGGTAGCGCAAAGCTATCCGTACCGCTACCTGCGAGCTTAAATTTAGCCCTATCGTACAAAATCGCAAACACCACGCTGCTATTTGACTTTGAGAGAACCTATTGGTCGGCGTGGAAAGAGCTTGACTTCAACTACCCAGGCGCCTCGGCCGCTCACTACCGCAACCCGTTTTTTGCGGCATTTGACGCATCTAAAAAGCGCGACTGGAAGGACAGCAACGCCTACCGCATCGGCGTAGCGCACGACGCTACGGATAAGCTCCGCCTGATGGGCGCGGTTACGTTTGACGAGGCCGCCTCTAGAGCCGATACCACGGGCTTTGATCTGCCTGATACCAAGGCCGTTATCTACGCAGCGGGCTTTAACTACAAATTTACAGACGCTTTGGAGCTAGGAGCTAGCTACTTCTACCAAGACAGAAAGGCGCGCGACGTGAACTACTACTCAAACGCGTCGGGGCTTTATCCAAACGGCAAATTTGAGCGCGGCAACGCTCAAGCTATAAATTTGAACGTGAAATATAAATTTTAAGGCGCAGCCATGAACTACCCTTACGAAAATTTCGAGGATATGCTAAACGCTGCGGTCGATAAAAACGGCGGCGGTATCGCGATCTATACAGAAACTAGCAAGATAAGCTACAAGCAGCTACGCGCAGACGCCTTTACGCTGGCCACGTTTTTACAAGGCATGGGCGTGAAAAAGGGCGACCGCGTCGCGATGATCGTAAATAACTCGCCGGAGTTTATCGCTAGCTACTTTGCCGTCACGCTGCTAGGCGCCGTGGCCGTGCCGATAAATACCTTTTTAAAATACGAAGAATTTGAATACATCATAAACGACTGCGGGGCGAAATTTCTCTTTGCTTCGGTCGAACTCGCAAAAGAAATAAAAGGGCTAGATAGCAAAACGGCGATCAAAAAGATCATCTGGATCGGCGATAGAGCCGAATTTGACGAAAACAACATCAGCTACGCGCACGCTCTAAACTGCAAAATCGAGCTAAATTTGACCGACCGACCGAGTATCGACGACCTAGCCCACATCATCTACACATCAGGCACCACGGGCAAGCCAAAGGGCGCGATGATCAGCTACCGCAACCTCATCTCAAACGTCCAGGGCGCGCACGAGGTCTTTAACGTGCGTATGAAAGATAGATTTGCCGTGTTTTTGCCGATGTTTCACAGCTTTACTCTCACGGCGATGGTGCTGCTACCGATATTTTCGGCATGTTCGCTCATTTTAGTAAAGTCCATTTTCCCGTTTTCAAACGTCCTAAAACAAGTCCTGCTCAAGCGCGCGACCGTATTTTTAGGAGTGCCGGCGATCTACACAGCTATCGGAAAGGCAAAAATCCCGTGGTATTTTCGCTGGTTTAACTGCATTAGGATTTTCATCAGCGGCGGAGCGCCTTTGGCCGAGCAGACTATTACCGATTTTCGCGTTAAATTTCCGCGTGCGGTGCTGATAGAAGGCTACGGCCTTAGCGAATGCTCGCCTATCGTCTCGGCAAACACGCTGCAAAAACAAAAAATCTCAAGCGTCGGCTTGCCGCTGCCGGGCTATGAAGTAAAATGCATAAACGACGAGATGATCGAGCTGCCAGCAGGCGAGGTCGGCGAGCTAATCGTAAAAGGCGACTGCGTGATGCAGGGCTACCTAAATATGCCAGACGCCACCGACGAAACGATCGTAAACGGCTGGCTGCGCACGGGCGACCTCGTTAAGATCGACGAGGAGGGCTATATCTTTATCGTCGACCGCAAAAAAGACCTCATCATCTCAAAGGGCATCAACATCTACCCGCGCGAGATCGAGGAGGTACTGTTTAAGCTGCCAGAAGTCGAAGCCGCCGCTGTTATTGGCGTCAGAGACGAGCACGCGGACGAGGAGGTCACGGCGTTTATCCAGTTTAAAGAAAATATGAGCCTAGACGAAAAAGATATCCGCGCGCACCTCAAAAAGCACTTGGCGAATTTTAAAATTCCAAAGACGATTTATTTTAAAGACGAGCTGCCTAAAAACGCGACGGGCAAGGTGCTAAAGCGCGTTTTAAAGGATCAGATAAGGGGTAAAATTTAGTGCGGTTTTTGATAGAGTTTATCGTCGGCGAGCAAAATTCTAAAATTTCCTCGCTCATAAAATGCAGCGAAAACGAGGCGAAAATTTTACGCCACCTGAGCAAAAACTACGTCGAGGGCACTCCGCAAAGTAGCGCTTACGACGTGCTTTGCGCGGTTTTCGGTAGTGAGGAGTATAAATTTTTAGCAGGCCTTACGGACGTAAAGAGCCTGCTAGAAAGCGGCTGGATCGTGCAGAGCTTTTCTATATTTAAAAACCCTAACGCAGACGGTGCAGGCTCAAATTTACTCGGTCTACTTCACAGCGAGATCTCGCTCTCGCCGCTTTTTCTTAAAATTTTAGAAGAGGGCGAGTTTGGGCTTACGCTGCCCGCAGTCGCACCCTACGCCGATCATCTTGACTACCTAAAAGATCAGTTTTTGCGCGTGGAGCTTTACGGCAAGCTCTCGTTTTTTAGCAAAAACGTCTCAAGCGACGCCAAAAGCCACCTCGAAAAAGACGTGAAAGAGCTAGAAGACATCATCGAAAAACGGCTAAATTTAAGCAAAATTTCGATCTCCGTCGAGCAAATTTTCAAAGACAACGCGCTAAACGACAAAGAACAGCTTATTTTCCTCGCGCTTTTAAAGGAAGAGTACGTCGGCGAAACGGACGCCAACCGCGATCTAAACGCACTTGTAGGGATTTTGAGCGCGGATGAATTTGAACGCATCAAAAATCGCGCCCTACTGGACGAAGGCTCAAAGCTAATCGAAAACGGCCTCATCGACTACGACGAGTCGCTAAACGCTTACGGCGGCTTTAGCAGGACGTTTTACATAACCGACGAAATTTTACAAAGCGTAATGCACCCAAAAACCGAGAGCAAAAGCAAAAAACTAGCGCTAGAAACTCTCGTAAAAGAGCAGAAGATCTTTGAGCTCATCGAGCCCTCGACCGACATAAACGACGTCGTGCTGGACGTCAAGGTAAAAGAGCTGCTAGACGCGATCCTAAAGCAAGTAGATCGCCGCGTGCTAGCCCGCCTATCTAGCTGGGGCATCAAGTCGCGCAAGAACGTGGATGCCAAAATCATCTTTTACGGGCCGCCGGGTACGGGCAAAACCATGAGTGCGCTAAGCCTCGCAAAGAGTCTAAAAAAGCAGGTTCTTAGCTTTGACTGCTCTAAAATTCTGAGCAAATACGTCGGCGAGAGCGAGCAAAACGTGCGTAAAATTTTCGATACGTACAAAGAAATCTGCGCCAAAAGCAAGAGCGAGCCCGTACTGCTGCTAAATGAAGCCGATCAGTTTCTAAGCACGCGCGTCGAGGGCGGCAGCGGCGCGGATAAAATGCACAATCAAATGCAAAATATATTTTTGGAGCAAATCGAGCGGTTTGAGGGCGTACTCATCGCCACGACGAACTTCTTGCAAAGCCTAGATATCGCGTTTTCTCGCAGGTTTGATTATAAGATCGAGTTTAAAAAGCCCGACCTCGCCGCTCGTCTTGCGATCTGGCGCAAAGTACTGCCCGAAAATGCGAGCTTTGAGGAAAATTTCGACGTCAAGCAGCTGGCTAAATTTGAGCTAAGCGGCGCGCAAATCATGCTCGCGCTCAAAAATACCGCGCTAAAAGTCGCCGTGCGCGAGGACGGGATATTTACGATGGGCGACTTTGAAAGCGAGATCAAACGCGAGATGAGCTCAAATTTCGGCGAGGATAAGAAGGTCGGGTTTGACGGGTAAATTCGGCTAAATTTGAAGTATGGTGCAGGATTAAATTGGCTAAATTTAGAAATTTATGGACACGTTTTGCTAAATTTACGCTACCTGCAAAGCGTTATCGTGCGCTCTTGCAAATTGAAGCGTTAAATTCATAGCTCGACGGGTGCAAATTTGACAAGCGATTCAAATTTATTGTAGCCCTAGCTCCTCAAATTTGAAAAGGTTATCAAGCATGAGTGATTTTTTACTACGCCAAGTCAAGCTATTTTTAGGTATCGCAGCCGTTTGCGCTCCGCTATGCACGGTCATCTACTTCATATCAAAAGAGTATTTCGACGAAATTTTAGTCGGCATTTTCATCACGTATATTTTCCTGCTCGTTGTTTTCGTTTTTAAATTCATCAAGCTACTTTTAGGCTTCAAGGACGAGAACAAAAAGCCCGTTTGGGAGCAAATTTTAACTCGGCTTTCAAATATAGTTTAGATCGACGCGCTTAAACGAAATCTTGCTCACCAAACCTCTCGCCCGCTTTTAAAATTTCATTCCTTAGCCTTTCGTGTCCGGCCGATAGAGCCGCGATCTTAGCTAGCTTTTCGTCTTTTATCTGCGCAAATTCGCTCTTTAATGCTGATAAAATTTTATTTAAAAACGACGCATTGCCGAGCATCTCGTTTTCAAATTCGTATAAATTTAGCGAAGTCAAAACGCGGTCTTGCACCTCGTCAAAGCTCGGAATAAAGAGCGCAAAGCCGTTTTGCTCGTGCGCGCGCATCGAGCCAGCGATCTTTTCTTTTAGAAAATACACGGCGATTTTAACGGCGTTTTCGTAGTTTGCGACGACTTTGAGATTTAGCTTTTCAAAAAACAGCGCCGTCTTTTGCAGTCCTTTAAATTTCGCCGTCTCATAGTCTCGCAAAAACGTCCTATACACCTGCCCCGCATACGTCCTAACGTCGGCAAACACGGTATCAGAGTGCGTTTCATCCTCTTTTTGAGCGTTTTCAAATTCTGATTTATAAATCATAAATTCGCGCTCCAACCGAGCGTAAATTTCATCCAGCGCCGCGCCGATTTCTTCTTGCAACACGCTTAGGCCGCGCTTATACGTCCTAAAAAATTTGGCAAATTTCACGTCGTTGTAGATAAGTTTTGAAAAAACCTCGTCGCTGTCAAAATCTACCGCCTCATACGAGCTAGCTTCAAAATACTCACCCTTTAGCAGCGTTTTTCGCGGCGCGTATTTATACTTTTTCACGCTTTTTAAGCTGGCTAGGATCTCGTCTGCAACGAGCTTTGCGACGTGTTTTAGCTCGTTAAAAGCTAGCTCGATTTTTGGTTTAAAATTTTCTTGCACGGCTTTTAAATTTGACTCTAGTTCGGCGTCAAATTTGGAGATTATCTCGCCCGCTTTTTCGTAAATTTTAGCGATCTTTTCGTGCTGATCTGCGTTTACGGCAACCAGCCTAGCGCACTTTTCGCGTACGAACTTTTCTTTTATCTCTTCGCCGCCAAAAAGTTCACGGATGACGCCTATCACATCGCTAAAATTCGACTCTGCTAAAAGCGCCTCGTCACCGTTTGCCTGCGCCGTTACGGCCTGCTTGGCGGAAACAGCGATAATACGCTCGAAAAATCGCCCGTAGGTCGTTTGCGCGTGAGTTTTGAGCCTCTCAAGCTCGTCCTTGCTTAGCTTATCTTTTTGATTTAGCAAACAGATCGCCGTTTTGCCCCCGCCAGCCAAAAACTCCTCGATCTGCGCGGCTTCGCTAGCGCGTGCGGCGTTATCGACCAGGCTTAGCCAGATGACGCCCGCGACGTCTTTTAGCACTTCGTGCGTGACAGCGGTGTCGGTCTTTGAGAGCGAGTTTAGCCCCGGCGTATCGACGAAATTTACAAGCTTTAATATCCCCGAGGGCGCGTAAACGCAAAGCCTGCTCACGTCGTCGCCAAACACGCGCTGATCGACGAACCGCCCGATCTCCTCGACACCTAGATACAGCTCTCTGCCGTTTTCGTAAAGCACGCTAAGAGCGGGCGCGGCGCCGTATCTGATAAAGGTCGGCTTTGAAGTCACGGGAGTTAGGCCCGACGGTAAAATCTCGCTACCCAAAAGCGCGTTTAAAAACGTCGATTTCCCGCTAGAAAACTGCCCGACGATGGCGACCGTAAGCGGGCCGGATAAAAACAGATCGAGTTTATTTAGCTCCTGTTTTAGCTCGGCGCTTGGGTGAAATTTGGGCTCGGTTAGCTCATTTTGCAGCCGCCTAAATCGCCCGTGAAAATCGTCCGAAAATATCTTAAAATACCGCGTTTTATACGCGTTTATAAACTCCTCAAACACTTTGCAGCTCCAAATTTATAGCATTTATCGCCTCGCTTTGCGAGTTTAGTCGCTCTAGCTCCTGCAAGTCTCGCCCGCTAGTTTTTGCTAGCTCGGCAAGCTCGATTTTTAGGGCTTCTTCGCTGATTGCGAGCGTCTTTTCTTGCTCTTTTAGCGCGGCTTCGATATGCTTTTTAAACTCGCTTTTTTTAAATTCGCTAAGCTCAAAAACGAAATTTTTGATCCGCTGGGCGCCCAAAAACTCCTCCGCGGCTAGTTTGGCGGCCTCGGATACGCCTTGCGCGCCCGAGTTTGCCGCGCTAGCCACCGCGTCCGCGACCTGGGCGCACTCTAAGCTTATCCCTTTTGATTGTAGATAGTCGTTTATGCTAAAGACCTCGGCGGCCGCCGTTTTACCATCAAATTCGCCGAATTTTAGCGCGATATTTTGCGCACACACGGTGATTTGCCGCACGATCTCGTTGCGATTTTGACGCATCAAAGCGGCAACGCCATCTTTGATCGTCGTTTGCGCGATGCGCGAGAGGCGCTGCGGATCGATCTTTTGTTTTTTAGAGACCGCGTAATTTACGTCGTCTGCGACGCGCTGCTTTAGCGTTTGCGCTAGCGACCTTAGCTCAAGCTCGTAGCTAGCCGCGGTTTTAGCCGTATCTAGACGCTCTAGCTCCTCTTTTACCGCGCCCCTCACGTCCTCCAAGCGGCTAGCCAGCGCGGCTTTTTGCTCGTTTAGTTCAGAAAGCTTTTGCGACAAGCTCAAATTTGAGCCCGTTAGCTTTAAAATCTCGCTTTGCGTATCCGCCGCAAACTGCGCGCAGACGCGGCCGAGCTCCTTTTTATACGCCTCGATGCCAAGGCGAGATTTTTGGCTATTTTGACCAAAAAGCGTCTCGTAAAGATACTCCTTAAACTCCTCGACGCCGCTGTTTTGCTCGCCCTCAAAGTAGCTTTTGGCGCTCACGGCGAAAAACTCAGCCCCGATGCCGAGCCCCCGCGTGCGCTCCTCGACGCTCTTTTTGGCGTAGGCGGCGACCTCGTTTAGCTCGCCCTGTTTTAGCACGTCGGCGTGAGTTAGCAACACGGCGAGCTTTACGGCGTGGGAGTTTTGCAAGCTTGAAACGATAAAGTCCAGATCCTTTTGCGTGGCGCTTTGCGAGACGTTCATCAGGTGCACCATCAGATTGCACTCCCGCATAAACCTCCGCACCAGCTCCTCGCGCAGAGCCACCGCGTCGTCGATGCCGGGCGTGTCGATGATGCGCACGTTATCCTTTAAAATCTCCAAATTTTCGTAGAGCTCGACGCTTTTTACGAATTTAGCGTATTTCGAGTCTGCCGAGGTATAGAGCTTGATCTCGTCGGTTTTAACCGTTTTGCTAGCGGGCTGATCAGAGCAAATTTGATCCGCGCTAGAGCTTTTAAATTTAACCGCTAGCTCGTCATCCGCGTCAAATTTGCCGTTTAAATTTTGCGCCGTTTTACTCGGATCATTATTAAATTTGCTGCGCGAGTCGCCGTAAATTTGGGCTATTTCGCCATCTTGATCTTGCGCTATTCCAAGCTCTTTTAGCTCAGTCTCACTCCAAAAATTTACCTTCGCAAAAGGCTCGGGCGAGTATTTTAGCACCGTTAAATTTACCGTCTCGGGCACGTTTGAAGCGCCTAGGATTTTTTTGCCCAGCAGCGCGTTTAGCAGGGTTGATTTGCCCGCATTTATGACGCCGGTAACTGCGACGTTAAACTCTAGCTCACGCGCTTTTTGGCGCGCTTTTGCCGCCGCGTTTGCGACGTTCTCGCCTGGGTTTAGCGATAAAATTCGCTCGCAGATATCGTTTAGCGCGTCTATTTTTTGGTGAAAGACATCTGATTTTTTAAAATTTGCGCCCTCTTGCTCGTTCCCTGCGGTCAAATCCGCGCCGAGGGTCTGCAAAAACTCCGAGAGCCTCTTAAAATGCGCGGTGGAGATTATGTTTTCGGTTTGCAGGATTTCTAGTGCGGCGAGGAGTTTTGATTTTGAGATTTTTGCGGATTTTAGAGCGTTTATCGCGCCTAGCTGGGCGCACTGGAGGCTGTATATGTCGGCCTTTAGCCCAAGCGCGCAAAGGATACCCCTAAACTCTTTTAGCGCCATAAATCTGTCGAAATTCTCCGCATCCGCCGCGAGTAAAACAGCGAGGCTTCGCTCGTCTGCAAGAATTTGCGTTTTAGGGTCTAAAAATAGCTTAAGAGCGCCCCAAATTTCGCTTAAAAATTTATCCGTATCCACCGCTTCGCCTTTGGTAAAATTTGCGCCCGTAAGGTCGCTTTCGGGGCGAAATTTAGCATAAATTAAATTTAAACAAGCTTGGGCGGCGGGCTATTTTCGCGATAAATTTAAGGCAGTTCACAGGAGAGATAAATTTGACGGCAAAATCGCGTCAAATTTATTCAAATTTACATAGCGGCTCGCGGCTGGATAATATTTTGTTCAAATTTTTGCTCGGTGTCTTCGCTCATGATGCGAAGCACTTTGCTGCGTTTGATCTTCGCGTCGTTTTTAAATATCGCGCGCACCTTATCCATGCCGGCATAAAAGTCGCGCATAAGCACGACGCAGATGTATTTGCCAAAAAACGTCGGCTTGATAACGCCGTTTTCTTCGTAGATAGCGTTCACTAGCTTTAGCAAGCTAAGCTCGACAAATAGGTCTTTGTTGATGTTTGCATCGTTTTGCTCGTTGTAGGCTTTGATATCGACTGCGCCGTCAAAAAGCCTTGTTAAAAACGTATATTTTAGTCTCTCTTTTTTGCTAAATGCGCATTTTGCGATGACCGGGCTTTGCCTGCCCTTGATCTTTCTGCCGTAATCAAGTAGGTTAAATGCGTTTATCACAAGCTCGCCGTCAAGAAAGCTAAATGCACCGCTGCCCACACCCACGTACTCTAAATTTGAGCCCACGTATTCGTCGCGAAGATCGGCGCTTTTTTCGTTTGAAAACGCCCAAGCGTTACTTTGCTTATATCCGCCTTTGGCAAATTCGCTCACGATGATCTCGTAAAATTCACGCTCGTTATCGACGTTTGAGACGCCCAGCGAGCGAGCGATGTTCTCTCTCGTTAGCTCTGATTTCATGAGCGGATAGAAGGTGATCTGCTGCGGAAAGATTGATTTTGCGACGTTTATATCGTTTATGAGCTGCTCTTTTGTTTGATTTGGTAGGTTAAAGATGAGATCCAGGCTGATGACCGGGATCTTGCCCAGAGCCTTCTCGAGCTTTCTTTTCGTCTCTTCAGCTGAGCCAAATTTCTCATATCTGCCAACTCTTTTTAGTGTCTCGTTATCAAAGCTTTGCACGCCAACGCTTAAGCGGTCGATAAGACCGTCAAAACGGCTAAGGCTTTCTGGCGAGATGTGGCTTGGATCGCTCTCGGCCGAGATATCTTCGATGCTAAAGAGATCTTTGGCGAGTTTTAGCGTCTTTTCAAGCTCGGGTTCGTTGATAAGCGTCGTGCCGCCGCCCACGTAAAGCGAGCTAAAATCAAAGCCGGCCTCCTTAACCTGCCTCATCTCCTCGCGTAAATTTTCAAAGTAAATTTTCGCAAGTTCCTGCTCGTAGTGGTACTTGTGAAACGAGCAATACGGACAAAAAGTGTGACAAAAGGGAACGTGTGCGTAGAGCATGTACTTTTTGTCTTTTTTTGGAGTTTTAGTGTAAGTTGTGGTCAAAATGTCTATGTTAAATTCGTTGTATAGTGATTTTTGAATAGAATTATGAGCGTAATTTACTGCAAATTTTTCTATAATATTCTTAAACCCCACAATTAATTCCTCTTCTTAATTTTTATCGCGTATTTTACTTATGTTTTGCTTAAAATAAAATTTTAAGGTGCTAGTCCTGTCTCTTATACACATCTCCGAGCCCACGAGACTAGCGCTCAT
>CAUUAH010000049.1:0-11350 GCA_963542985.1 uncultured Campylobacter sp.
CTTCGAATTTCAAAAAGCTTAAACTAATTTAAGGAACGTAATGGATAACAGAAAAAACGATGATAAAAATTTAAATAACGGCGGAAATAATTTTTTTAATAAAAATCCGATTTTGATTTTCGCCATTTTTGCGATCGTGATAGTGATAGCATTTCGCGGGCTCGGAGGCGGCGAGATGGACGGCACGCTGCTAGGACAGAGTGCAGCCGGCTCAAAAAGTACCTCGTACTCTGAGATAAAAGAGATGATAAAAAACAAGCAAGTAGCGCAAGTGGGCATCTCGGAAACTTCGATAAAAGCCGTGGATAACGGCGGTAGAACATACTTTGCCAAAAGGGTAAACGACCCGACGCTAGTGCCGATCTTGGAAGAGCAAAAGATTCCTTACGGAGCGTATAGCGAGACGAACTGGTTTACCGAAATGCTCTTTTCGTGGATACTTCCTATTTTTATATTCTTTGGAATTTGGATGTTTTTGGCTAGCCGCATGCAGCGAAATATGGGCGGCGGTATCCTTGGGATGGGGAGCTCTAAAAAGCTAGTAAACTCGGAAAAACCGAAGGTTAAATTTGCCGACGTAGCGGGAGTGCAAGAGGCTAAAGAGGAAGTTAAAGAGATCGTGGATTTTCTAAAACACCCGGATAGATATATAAATTTGGGCGCCAAAATCCCAAAAGGCGTACTTTTAGTAGGGCCTCCTGGCACGGGTAAAACCCTGCTTGCAAAGGCCGTCGCGGGCGAAGCGGACGTGCCGTTTTTCTCGGTTTCGGGATCGAGCTTTATCGAGATGTTTGTCGGCGTGGGTGCTAGCCGCGTGAGAGATCTCTTTGAAAATGCGAAAAAAGAAGCTCCGGCGATCGTTTTTATAGATGAGATCGACGCCATCGGCAAAAGCCGCGCAGCCAGCGGCATGATCGGAGGAAACGACGAGCGCGAACAAACGCTAAATCAGCTTTTGGCTGAGATGGACGGCTTTAGTTCGGACGCGTCGCCGGTTATCGTACTTGCTGCAACCAACCGTCCGGAGGTGCTTGACGCAGCGCTTTTAAGGCCGGGCAGATTTGATAGACAGGTGCTCGTCGATAAGCCTGATTTTAAAGGTAGGATCGAAATTTTACGCGTACACATAAAAGACATCAAGCTTGATCATAGCGTCAGCATCGAAGATATCGCGCGTATGACAGCAGGTCTTGCGGGAGCGGATCTTGCCAACATCATAAACGAAGCCGCCCTGCTAGCAGGCAGAAAAGAAAAAGGCAAAGTCGAGCAGGCTGATTTGCTAGAGGCCGTCGAGCGAGCGATCGCTGGTCTTGAGAAAAAATCTCGCCGTATAAATCCTAAAGAAAAGCGTATCGTAGCATATCACGAGAGCGGACACGCACTCATAGCAGAGACGACAAAGGGCGCAAACAGAGTTACCAAGGTATCGATCATACCGCGTGGACTTGCGGCGCTTGGCTACACGCTTCATACGCCTGAAGAGAATAAATTTATGATGCAGCGCCACGAGCTAATGGCCGAAGTGGACGTGCTTTTAGCTGGACGCGCAGCCGAAGAGGTCTTTATAAAAGAGATCTCAACTGGTGCTGGCAACGACCTAGAGCGCGCGACCGATATACTTCGCTCGATGATCTCGATATACGGTATGAGCGATATCGCGGGGCTTATGGTGCTTGAAAAACGCCGTAGTACTTTCCTGGCCGGCGGTCAGGCCGATAGGGACTATAGCGACAAGACGGCGGAAAAAGTGGATGAATTTATCAAAACCACGCTTGATGAGCGCTATAAACACGTGCTTGAGACGCTGAGAACTTACGGCGACGCGATAGAAAAGATGGTTGAAGCGCTTTACGAAGAGGAAACTATCGAGGGTGCGAAGGTTAGAGAGATTATCGCAAACTACGAACAAGAGCGCGGCATGCCTAGCAGGCTCGTAAATTTGGAAGAAAATAAAGAGGAACAAGCGTAAAGATATGCAAAACATCGGGCTAATCGCAAAACAGGGCTACAAATACGTTTTTGTTTTAGGGCTTTTGCTTTTGCTTGCGCTGATTTTGGGCGTATGTCAAATTTTATTTTTCTCGCTATTTGCGCTTTGCGTATTTTGGTTTAGAAACCCGGAGCGAGCGCTAGGCAGCGACGATGCGTACGCCGTGCTTAGCCCGATCGACGGCAAGATAAAAAGTATAGATAAAATTTACTATTTTGATACGCAGTGCGTAGCCATAACTATCCGCAAGGGCGTATTTGACGCGGGTGCACTCAGGACTCCTTGCGATATGGAGCTTTTGGAAGTCAAACAAAGGCACGGGCTATTTTTGTGTAACGCTATGGAAGCTTCTAAAAATTTAAACGAGCGAGCCTTGTTCGTATGTAAAAATTTAGACAACAAATTTGCGATCCGCGTCATCGCCGGACCTCTTAGTAAGGGTATTTCATTTGAAAATTTTAGCCGTCTAAAAGCGGGCAGGAGATTTGGCTTTTTAAGTAGCGGCGAGGTGATTTTGATACTGCCCGCAAATACGAGAATAAGCGTCAGCGTAGGCGAAAAGGTCGCAAGTGCGGGCATTTTAGGGTTTTTTAGCTACGAGGAAAAAGATGCAAGACAATCAGCATAAACTTCAGTTAATGTATATTTTGCCGAATTTATTCACGGCGGCTTCGGCATTTTTGGGTATCATCAGCATCATTGTCTCCGTGCGCGGCTACATCGCGGCTAGCGCAGGACTGGCCGAGGAGGCTAACGGCTATTTTTTCAAGGCTATTATTTACATCGTTTTGTCTCTTTTTCTGGACGGACTTGACGGACGCGTAGCGAGGCTAACTAAAACTACGTCAAAATTCGGCGTAGAGTTTGACAGTCTTGCCGATGTGATAGCTTTTGGCGTCGCGCCGGCGATGCTTTTTTACTTTACGGTCGGGCATAGCTTTGGACGCTTGGGTTCGTTAGTAGCCGCGCTTTTTGTGGTTTTTGGAGCCATTAGACTTGCACGGTTTAACGTAATGACGGGCACCTACGAGCCGTCCGTTTTTATCGGCCTTCCGATACCTACGGCTGCGATCGTTTCGGCGTTTTGGGTCGGGCTAAGCTTAGAATACGACTTCACCAGAAGCGCCGAGTGGTTTTTGATGTTTTTGCAAATTTTGCTTTCGGTCTTGATGGTGAGCAATATCCGCTACCCGAGCTTTAAAAAAGTAGATCTTAAAAGGGCTGATTTTTTACGCATCTTGGTCGGACTTACGGTTGCGTTTTCGGCTATTTACGTTTACCCTATAGAAGCTGTTACGACTTTAATGAGCGTTTATGTTTCTTACGGTATAATCAGGTACGTTTTTATGAGATTTAAAAACAAAAAAATTCAAAAGGAGGGCGAATGAACTACAATGTCAAATTTAACGCATTTTTCTCCCTACTTCTGCTGCTGCGTTAGGCAGCGACTCTTTCACACCCTAATAATCAAATTTAACCATACAAACTAAAACTCCAAAAAGGATAAAAAATGAACAATGATAAAATAATAATATTTGATACGACTTTACGAGACGGCGAGCAAAGCCCCGGCGCCTCGATGAATACTGAGGAGAAAATCCGCATCGCACGCCAGCTAGAGCGCCTAAACGTAGACGTCATGGAGGTCGGTTTTGCCGCGGCCAGCAAGGGCGATTTTGACGCGATACATCAGATTGCTAAACAAGCCTCAAACGCCTCTATCTGTTCGCTTGCTCGCGCCGTGGACGGAGATATAAAGGCTGCGGGAGAGGCTATTGCGCCTGCTAAAAACAGACGGATTCACACCTTTATCGCCACAAGCCCGATCCATATGGAGTTTAAGCTAAAAATGTCTCCAGATGAAGTTATTAGGCGTGCCGTGCGAGCCGTGGAATACGCTAAAACCTTCTGCGAGGACGTCGAGTTTAGCTGCGAGGACGCATGCAGGAGCGAGATGAGCTTTTTAAAAGAAATTTGCGACGCCGCTATAAACGCCGGAGCAAAAACCATCAACATCCCAGACACCGTGGGGTATCTATACCCCGAGGAGATTACCGCTCGCATAGGAGAAATGGTTAAATTTATAAACGGTCGCGCAGTCGTCTCCGTGCATAATCACAACGACCTAGGCCTAGCTACGGCAAACTCGCTAGCTGCGATAAAAGCGGGCGCCAGGCAGGTAGAGTGCACGCTAAACGGCATCGGCGAGCGTGCGGGAAATGCTGCGCTTGAAGAGATCGTGATGGCGATAAAGACGCGCAGCGACGTATTCGCGCCGCTTTACACGGACATAGTTTATAAAGAAATTTATCCCAGCTCGCGCCTGCTATCCGGCATCATCGGCATTGAGCCTCAGCCAAACAAAGCCATCGTAGGCAAAAATGCCTTCGCTCACGAAAGCGGCATCCACCAAGACGGCGTGCTAAAACATAAAGAAACCTACGAAATCATCAGCGCCGAAAGCATCGGACTAGATAAAAACTCGCTGGTGCTTGGCAAACACTCGGGCCGTCACGCCTTTAAAGATAAACTAATCAGCCTTGGTTTTGAGCTCGAAGATAGCGCGCTAAACGAGGCATTTGAGAAATTTAAGGCGCTTGCGGACAAGAAAAAAGAGATCTTTGACGATGATTTACGCGCGCTAGTTACTAGCGAGATCATCAAGATCCCCGAAGTTTTCGAGTTTTTGACGCTCACGCAAAGTAGCTGCAACAAAGGCCTAAGCAGCGCTGCTATCACGCTTCGTCACGCAGACGAGATTAAAAGCGACGCGGCGCTAGGCAACGGTACGGTGGATGCGATATTTAAGGTCATCGACCGCCTAAGCGGTATCCACGGCGTGCTCAAAGATTATAAGGTAAACGCCGTTTCGCAGGGCAAGGACGCGCTGGCAAACGTCGTCGTGAAGGTCGAATTTGACAGTAAAACCATCATCGGACACGGACTTGATATCGATACGATGACGGCGAGCGCCAGGGCGTATATAGGTGCGCTAAACAGCTACGTAAAGATCACTGCCACAAAGTAAAATTTGAGCGGTTTTGCTTTGCTCTCTAAGCAAATTTAAGGCTCAGATTCGGGCCTTAAATTTGTAAATTTAGCCTTTAAATTCAGCCGTAAATTTTGAAGTAAGTTTGACCGTGTTTGGGCAATAAAAATACAAAACTCAAATTTAAACCTCCTCGCATTTACCGCCGCGCCGTTAAGTTTTGCTATAATCAAGCCAAATTTTTCAAAGGAGAAAATATGAAAAAAATCGCGTTTTTGTTGATGATTATCGGGGCGTTTGTGTTTGCTAAAAGCGAGGAAGCGCCGCAAAAATCTACGCCAAAGCAGCTTGAGATGGTGCTGATCCTCGATAAATCGGGCTCCATGAGCGGGCTTGAGAGCGATACGATCGGCGGCTTTAACTCGATGATCGACAAGCAAAAAGAAGCGGGCGTGGACGTAAAGGTAACTACGGTGCTTTTTGATACGAATTTTAAGACGTTGCACGATAGAGTAGATATCAAAAAGGTCGAGAAGCTAACGAACAAGGACTATGTCGCGGGCGGTAACACCGCGCTACTAGACGCCGTGGGCGATACGATAAATAAAATCTCAAAAGTCGAGGATATCTATGCTAAAAACAGAGCCGTGCTTTTCGTGATCGTAACCGACGGACAGGAAAACTCGAGCAAGGAGTACTCAAAGGCGCAGATAAAAAAGATGATAAGCGACAAGCAGGAAAAATACGACTGGGAGTTTATATTTTTGGGAGCGAACATCGACGCGGTTAGCGAGGCGCAAAGCCTAGGCATAAAGGGCACGAACGCGGTGAAATACAAAAACAGCAGCGAGGGCGTGCAGCGAAACTTCGAAGCCGCTGCCGAGATGTCCAAAGATATGGCTATGGATAAAAAATCAAGCTCGAAGTGGCGCGAAAAGGTGCTTGAGGATAAGTAAAATTTGAGCTGAAGCGCGGCTTGTCGCCGTGCTTTGGTTAAATTTGCGGTTTTTAAAAACTGCTAGTCGTAGCTCAAAGCGGAGTAGGACTTAAAATTTACGGGGCGAGTTGTTTTTGCTTCTCGTCAAATGTAACAAAACCGCTTCGCTTCGGCGCTATTAATCTATAAAAATTATTCGGGCGAGTTTGCGATAAATTTATCGCCGTATCGCCCGCATAAAACTACTTTTTCAGCTTCTCGTAATCAATCATAAAATCCACGAATTTGCTTTTAAAATTTGGATCTTTTATCAGTCCGTATTGTATCGTCGCGGCTTCGATGTTATCGATCTCTTGATATAGGTGCCCGAGTGCCACGCGGCTTTCCATCGCGTTTGGATCGGTGAGCTTGGACAGCTCCAAAAGCGCGGTTGCGTTTTGCGGGTGGTTTGAGCCGATGGCGGCTACGGCCGCTAGAAACAGGGTGCCCGCGTCGTTTATCTTAAATTCGTCGATTATGCGGTTGTAGATCTGATAGCTCTCCTCAAAATCGTTCGTAAAAATATCGATATAAGCTAGCGTCTGGAGCAAGTCGGCGTTATTAGCGTCTTGTTTTAGTAGCGCTTTTAGCTTCTCGCGTTCGTAGTTTAGTAGGCCCGAGATTTGCAAAAGCTTGATGTATTGCTCTTTGATGATGTTTGCGCCGTGATAAAACGCCGCGTCGTTTAGCCGCTTGTCGTGGAAGTAAATTTGAATCTGCTCGACGTATTTTTTGATGCCTTCATCCTTGTAGTTTGCGATAAAATCAAGGATGTTCGCTACGATATCTTCAGGTAGCTTAGCCTTTAAAATTTGCGTCTTTTTAGCAAACTCTGCGCCTTTGTCGGTCATCTTTGCGATTATCGCGTCAAAGGCTAAATTTAGCGCGGTCTCTTCCTTTTCTTCCTCCAGCCAGCGCATGAGAGCGCCGCTATTGTTTGCTATGAGCGCCATCAGAGCCTGGCTAACGGGCGCGTCTTTTGAGCTTGCGTCGTGGTCGAGATTTTCTGAAATTTCTTGTAGTAGTTTGGTATTATCCACTGCGTTTATATCGTTTGCGATAGCGCCTAGCACGCCTGCTATGTGATTTGTCGGGTCTAGGTGATAGCTCGTGATAAAGTGTTTCGCCGCCATGCTAAAGTTGCCCAGCTGCGCGTAGCTAAGCGCTAGGTCGTAGTGTAAAACCGAGTGCTCAGGGTAGAGCGATATAAGCGAGGCAAACTGCGCGTTAGCCTGCTTTAGCTTGTAGTTTAGGGCGTTTGCGATGGCTGAGGATAGCTCTAAATTTACCTTTGAGAGCGCGCCGCTAGCGTTTAGGTAGTTGCCCGCCGCGCTTGCATCGTCTAAAAATAGGCTCACTCCGCCCTTTCTTATGTAATTTATCGTTTGACCTGGATCAAAAACCTTGTAAGGCGCGAAGTAAAACAGCGTCTCGTAGCGTTTGGTTTTGTCAAAAAATAGGTCGTTTCTAAAGTGCGCCTGAGCCAAATTTACATCGAAAAGCTCTGGTTTTAGGATCGTTTTGATCGGAAAGTTTGCGTTTAAAAATAACGGATCCTCTTGAAAAACTGCTTTTAGCTCGTCGGTCGCAGCTTCAAATTTGCCGTCTTTTAGGTTTATGATAGCTATCATAGCGTTGATTTTATTTGAGTCGCCGTCTCTTTTTAGGGCTAAATTTAGCCTATTTCTGGCCTTTTCATACTGCCCGAGCCTTGCGTAAAGCATACCAAGCGCAAGATCTGCGTTAAATTCTTTTTGAGCTTCTAGCTTTTTTATCGCCTCGGTATCGTCGCCGATAAAGCTTAAAATTTTAGCTGCAAGGTAGTCGTACCGGTCTTTATAGTAGTTGTTTTCGGCGTGCGAGAGAGCAGCTAGAGCCTCGACGTACTGGCCCTTATAGTAGTTTATGAGCGCGTAGTAGTAGTTATATAGCGGCGTGCCAGCCTCTTTATATAAAAACGAGTTCGCGAGATTTATGTAGTAGTCGAAATTTTGCTCGTTTTTTAGCTCCAGCGAGCTAACTGCTGCGTTTATGGCGCTAACGGCGACGTTTTCGTCATTTGCGATCGCTTTTTTAAAGCTTTCCAGCGCGTCTTCAAATTTACCTTGCCTCATCTGCGAAACGCCTAGATTGTAGTTTGAGAGGCTTTGGTTGTAAACGGCGATGTTTTCGTAGATTTTCAGCGCTTCAAATTTATTGCCCTTTTCGTAGAGCAAATTTGCCTTAGCGATCATATCGTCGATCTTTGAGCTGCCGAATTTTTGCGACTCGTAGTGCTCCTCGATATCTTTTACGATCTGTTTTTCGTCTATCGGCGGCTTTTTCTCGCCTCTAAAAACGAAAAACAAAACTACGCCCAGGATGATGACAGCCACGCCAGCTCCGCCGAAGATAAAAAGCTTTTTCTTACTTTTTTTGGCCTCTTCTTGCGCGTCTGTCGGCTGCTCAAAGGCTACAGGCTCTAGCTCGTCAAGCGAGACTAGACCGTCGCCGTCGCTGTCTTCTTGCTCGTCCAGCGATTCCGTTTCTTCGTCTTGATCAAAATCGGCCTCTTCGAGGATTACTACGTTTTCATCGTCGTTTTGCGCCACTACATGTACCTTTTAAGAACTTCCGGGATCTCGATGCTGCCGTCTGCTTTTTGGTAGTTTTCCATGATCGCTATGAGCGTTCTGCCTACGGCTAGGCTCGAGCCGTTTAGGGTATTTACCAGAGCATTTTTCTTGCCGTCTTTGTAGCGGATTTTAGCTCTGCGAGCTTGGAAATCGCGGGTATTTGATACCGAGCTTATCTCGCGGTATTTGTTTTGTCCGGGTAGCCAGACCTCGAGGTCTATCGTCTTTGCCGCGCTAAAGCCAAGATCCCCGCTGCAAAGCAACATGTGGCGGTGCGGCAATCCAAGGCTCGTTAGCAAATCGCTAGCGCACGCGACCATCTCGTCAAGCATCTGCGCGCTAAGCTCTGGAGTCGTGATGGCTACGAGTTCTACTTTTTCAAACTGGTGCTGGCGTATCATACCGCGCGTGTCGCGTCCTGCTGAGCCTGCTTCTTTGCGGAAGCATGCCGAGTAGCAAGTCATCTTTATCGGTAGATTCTCGACGGGTAAAATTTCGTCGTTGTAAAGATTCGTCACCGGCACCTCGCTAGTAGGGATTAGATACAAATCCTCGCCCTGAGCCTTGTATAGATCGTCTTCAAATTTAGGCAACTGTCCTGTGCCGTAAAGCGTGTTTGCATTTACCAAAAACGGCACGTTAACCAGCTCAAAGCCGCGCGCGTTGTTAAAGTCGATCATGTAGTTAACTAGCGCTCTTGATAGGCGTGCTCCCATGCCTTTTAGCACGCAAAAGCGCGAGCCAGAAAGCTTAACGCCGCGCTCGAAATCAAGCCAGCCTAAGTTCTCGCCAAGCTCCCAGTGTTCCTTTGGCGTGAAGTCAAATTTGGTCGGCTCTAGCACCGTTTTTATGCAGACGTTATCGTCCTCATCACTGCCAAACGGTACGTCGTCGTCGGTAATATTAGGCACGCAGCTTGCGATGTTTTCGAGCTTTTCCTCGTATGTGCGCACGATATCGGCGGCGTCGCCCATCGCGGCTTTGTTCAAATTTAGCTCGTTTTTTAGCTCGTCGGTGTTCTCGCCGTTTCTAGCCTTTATGCCTAGCTCTTTGCTCTTAGCGTTTTGGATCGCTTGGAAATTTTCTAGCGCTTGACGCTTGGCTTTTAGCTCGTTAAACGTCGTCAAAAGCTCGTTTAAAACCTCAGGCTTTACGTTTTTGCCTTGTAATTTTTTTACGAACTCGTCGTAGCGAGTGTCGAGTAGTTTTAAATTTATCATATCCTCTCCTTAAACCATAAACATAACTTTAGCAAGTATCACGATGACCGCAGCTGCCGCAAACGCAAACGGATGAATGTTGCCTAGCGGGCTAGGGCGTTTTAGTATAAATTTACACGTGAGATTGGTCGCTACGGCCGCAAATATCAGCAGCGCCAAGATAACCTTTATCATAAAGACGATTTGTAAATTCGACTCAAAATATCCGCCCGCTTTTGAGCCGACCCAGCTACTCATCATCATACCGCCCGTTAGCACCAAAAGCAGCACGCAAAGCGGCATGATTTTTATCGCGACGCTTGAGATGGCTTGCTGCGCTTTTTGCGCTATTTCTGCGGGCAGTTTGGCCTTGGCTCTTGAAAAAATAATCACGTCGAAAAATAAAAATCCGACGAAAATGATAGCGCAGATTAGGTGAATAAGCTGCGCGTAAGGGTAGATTGCTTGCATTTTTTTCCTTTAAAATTTATTTGTATATGCCCGTTGCGGCGCGTATTTTTTCCATTATCGGCGCTGCGACGGCTCGCGCTTTTTTCGCGCCTTCGTTTAAAATTTCATCCACTTCGCCTGCGTGATTTAGATAATAATCAAATTTGCCTCTCGCGTCCGCAAAATAGTCCCAAACCAGCTCGTTTAGATACGCCTTAAAGTGTCCGTGTCCTTCGCCGCCTCGCTCGTACCGCGCTTGCAGAACCTTTTGTCCGTCCTCGTCCAGGAATAATTTAGCGATATTATAGACGTTGCAGTTTTGCCACTGCTTAGGCGCTTCAAGCGGCTCCGAGGTCGTCACGATGCTTGAAATTTGCTTTTTTAGCTCTTTGGCGCCGGCGAAAATATCTATCGTGTTTCCGTAGCTTTTGCTCATTTTCGCGCCGTCTGTGCCGGGCACCGTAGCTACGTTTTCATCGACTTTGTACTCCGGCAGGACGAAGACGTCGCCGTGCTCGTTGTTAAATTTGATCGCGATGTCGCGGGCGATCTCGACGTGCTGGATCTGATCCTTACCCACGGGTACGACCTGCGCGCCGTATAGCAGGATATCGGCCGCCATCAAAACCGGATAGCTAAAAAGCCCGTGATGCGAGGTGAGGCCCTTGGCAACCTTGTCCTTGTAGCTATGCGCGCGCTCGAGCAGGCCCATAGGCGTGTATTGGCTCAGTATCCAGTAGAGCTCTAAAACCTCTTTGACGTCGCTTTGCACCCAAAATACGCTCTTTTGCGGATCGATACCCAGCGATAAAAACGCGCTTGCGGCCTCATAGGTGTTTTGTTTTAGCTTCCCCGCGTCGGCGACCGAGGTCATGGCGTGATAGTTTGCGATAAACATAAACATCTCGCTTTGCCCCTGCGCCTCAACCATTTGTTTGATCGAGGCGAAGTAGTTGCCTAGGTGTAGTTTGCCGCTTGGTTGCAAACCCGTTAGTACTCTCATTTTTCTCTCTTTCTTATTGCTACGCGTCGTTTTTGAGTGTCTTTGAATGAGTTTGCAAAAATTTAGCTCGGCGGACTATATATCCCTGTCTCTTATACACATCTCCGAGCCCACGAGACTAGCGCTCA
>CAUUAH010000050.1:0-11103 GCA_963542985.1 uncultured Campylobacter sp.
ATACTAGCCTCGTCGCTTAGGATATCGCCGAAGAGATTTTCCGTCAAAATCACGTCAAATTTACTAGGCGCGCGCACCAGTTGCATCGCCGCGTTATCGACGTACATAAACTCCAAATTTACCTCCGGATAGCCCTTTGCGACCTCGCTCGTGACCTCGCGCCAGAGCTGACTAGTCTCTAGCACGTTTGCCTTATCGACCATGCAGACGCGTTTTTTGCGCTTCATCGCGGTTTCAAATCCGACCTTTGCGATGCGCTCGATCTCCTCGCTCGTGTAGGTCATCGTGTTGTAGGCGCTGTTTTCTTTTTTCTCGCGCGGCTGACCGAAATATATCCCGCCCGTTAGCTCTCTAACCACGATAAAATCGACGCCCTGAAGGACAGAGGGCTTTAGCGTACTAGCGTCCACTAGCTCGTCAAATATCATCGCAGGGCGCAAATTTGCGTACGCGCCAAGCTCTTTTCGTAGCTTCAAAAGCCCGCTTTCAGGGCGCAGATGACGCGGCACGCCGTCCCATTTAGGCCCGCCTATAGCGCCAAAAAGCACCGCGTCCGAGTTTAGCGCGCCGTTTAGCGTCTCGCTAGGCAAAGGCTCGCCAAACACGTCGATCGCAGCGCCGCCCATCAAGTAGTAGTTATAGCTAAGCTCAAAACCAAACTCCGCGCTAGCCGCGTCCAGCGCCTTTATCGCCTCGTCCACTATCTCAGGACCGATGCCGTCGCCTTTTATCACTGCGATATTATAAATTTTAGCCATTTTATATCCTTGTTTTCGCGTATTCTATGAGGCCGCCGCTTTTTAAAAGCTCTTGCATAAACGGCGGTATCGGGCTAAATTTATACTCTTTGCCGCTTGTTAAATTTACGACCGCACCGTTATCAACGTCGATTTTTAGCTCGTCGCCCGCGTTTATTTCGTCGGTTTCTTTGATTTCCAGTATCAAAAGTCCCGTGTTAAAGCTGTTTCTATAAAAAATTCTAGCAAAACTCTTAGCTATCACCGCACCTATGCCTGCGGCCTTAAGCGCCAAAGGAGCGTGCTCGCGCGAGCTACCGCAACCGAAATTTTCGCCCGCTACGATGACGTCGCCCGCGGAGATTTTTTTGCTAAATTCAGGATCGGCGTCCTCCATGATGTGAGTGGCCAAGATTTTTTCGTCGGAGGTGTTGAGATAGCGCGCGGCTATGATGATGTCGGTGTCGATATTGTCACCAAATTTCCAGACTTTTGCTTGCTTCATGATTTGCCTTAAGATTAAATTTGGGCGATTTTATCCAAAAGAAGCTAAATAAACAATCAAAGCGCGATAGCTAGCGGTCGGTGCGTGTAAATTTGAGGTTAAATTTGAAGGCGGTTTAGCTTGCCAGTCAAATTTTAAATTTTATATAAAAACAGGCACGTCGAGACGGAGATTTAACAAACCGAGTAAATTTGAGCGGCTAGAAAAACAGAGTTTTTAGAGCGGTGCGGGGTAGCGGTTAAATTTGATTTAGAGGAAGGACGAGATATCGCCTAGATACTCGTCCGTAGATTTTTTATTTTTACGTTTTTTTACCCGTTAAAATAAAACCACCGCTGCCGTTAGACAGCCCCAAAGCACGGCTCCGATAGCCATAGTTACGTGAGTTACTGCAGAATCTTTCATCTTTTTCTCCTTTATTTTTGGAGAATTATAATGACCTTTTATGTCCTCAATGTGTCCTTTGTATGACTTTTTAAAATTTCGCTTGAGATTTTCGCTTATTCCGTCAAATTTACGGCAAATTCGGTTTCGTCGCTCGCGTCAAATTAATTTTTTCGTCAAATTTCGCTCCCGCAAGTCAAATTTGCCGCGTGCCCCACCATCCCCGATAGCTAAATTAGCCCGCCGCAAAAGCGCAAATTTACTCAAATTTAGCCACGTTTTGCCTCAAATTTTACGCGCGTTTGGGATCATTACGCTTACGGTCGTACCGCGTCCTGGCTCGCTTTCATAGCTTATCTCGCCGCCTAAAAGATGAACGATACGCCGCACGATAGATAGCCCTAGACCGCTACCTTTGCCCTTGTGCGACTCCTCGCATTGATAAAATTTATCGTAGATTTTTTCTAGCTTTTTAGCCTCGATACCCACCCCCTTGTCGCTAATGCAAACGACAAGCCCGCCGCCCTCTTCGCGGCAGCTCACGCCGATATCGGCGGCTGAGTATTTCAGCGCGTTATCCATCAAATTTAGCCAAATTTGCGCTAGCATCGAGGCGTTGCTGCGTACGCTTACGGCGGCTAGATCTAGATCAAACTCCCGCCCGTCGTACTTTTGCATTAGCATCGCCGCAGCCTTTCGTAGCTGCTCGTCTACGCGCACGTTTTCGTCCAAATTTACGCCCGCTTGACTATCTAAACGCGATAGTAGCAGCATGTCCTCGCACAGCCTACTTAGCGAGTTTGCCTGCTCTTTTATGAGCTCCAGATACTCGTTTCTGCGCGCCTCGTCCATCTCATCCTGCGCGATCTCGCAGTAGCCGCTGATGACGCTTAGGGGCGTTTTTAGCTCGTGCGAGACGTTTGAGACGAAGTCCTTTTGCATGTAGTCCATTTTTTCTAGCGCCGCCGCGGTCAAATTTATATTTGCCGCCAGCTCGTCTAGCTCGTGCAGATACTCGCTATCCGCGCCGCGCTTGCAGTTTTTACGCGCGACCCTAACGGCAAAGTCGCCTCTGGCGATCTTGCCGGCTGCTTGTTTAAAGCTCTCGACGTATCTTAAAAAATACGCCGTTACGGCATAAAATATCGCTCCGCCCGCGCCCATCACGATCGCGCAAAAGCTGATAATGCCCCAAAACATCCCCAGCTTCATCTCAAATATCCGCTCGTAAGCCAGTATCGCCGCCGACGCCGCGACGCAAAGCACGCAAAAGACGAAGATAAACATCGCCGCGGTGTAGGTTTTTAGGCTGATTAGGTATTTTTTCTTATTTTGAGTAGTATTCATATTTTATTTCCGTTTTTTTGTATAGACCGATCTCTTTTATGTCGCCGTTTTCGTAGTATTTGTCCGCGGGCTTAAATTTGACCGAGGTTTTACGCGTCAAATTTCCCCACTCGTCCCTGCTTATATCCTTAAACTGCAAGATTTGCCCGATTTTTGCCTCAGAGCCGAAGTAATTTACCGACGTATACTCCATCTCGTCGCCGTTTGCGGCGTAATAATAAACCCATTTTGAGTTCGGGGCTTGCGTGATTTTTTCATATTCGCCGTTTGGCTTGCGCTCAAAGCTTATCTCTATGCCGTGCCGCGGCTCCATATTATTTTCTATCCGCGTTAAAACGCCATTTTCGTCGTAGACGTAGCTATCGTCCGTCACTAGCGTCCCGCCCGAATACGCCGCTCGAGCGATCATTTTGCCGTCCTTGCCGTAGGTAGTTTTCTCCGTGCGGGGGTAAAATTTATCCTCAACATGCTGTTCTTTGGCCGTCGCGACTAAATTTTCGCCGTCAAATTCGTATTCGTAGAGATAAACGGCGCTGTCTTGATATTTTTTGCGGATTAGCCCGTCTTTGCCGTACTCAAACAAAACCGAGCTGTTTGGCACGCCGTTTATATGCTCGGTTTCTTGCAGTATATAGCCGTTTTCGTTAAACTCTGTCCGCTTCACGCGCGTATTTTCTAGCGCGCCGGAGCCGTCTATAGAGTATTCGTACTCCGTAGCCGTCATGCTTTTAACCTCGCCTTTTAGATCCTTTTTACTCCAGTCGCTTTCTGGTAAAACGGCCGAGTTTAGATAGCAAACCGCCGATGCCGCCGCGAAAATAGCTTTTAAAATTTTCACTTTATCTCCCCGCCCTCTCACTCGTAAATTTCGCCCTTATAGCCGATGCCGCGCACCGTAGCTATCTCAAAGTCCGTGCAGCTTTCTAGCTTGTGGCGTAGCTTTTTTACGTGCGTATCGACCGCACGCTCGTCGCTATCCGTATCGTAGCCCCAAATTTCTTGCATGATTTCGAGGCGAGTGAAAATTTTGCCAGGATTTGAGAGCAGTAAAAAGAGTAGATAAAACTCCTTTGGCGCGAGCTCCACGGCCTCGCCGCCGATTTTTAGGCTAAGTGCCGCATAGTCTAGCTCGGAGTTTTTAAACCTCAGCCGCTTGCCGCTAGCGATTTTGGCTCGACGCAAAAGCGCGTTTATGCGTAAGATCAGCTCCTTTAAATTTAAAGGCTTGCTCATGTAGTCGTCCGCTCCCGTGACAAAGCCCTTCTCCATCCCCTCCATGCCGCTTTTTGCCGTTATCATGAGCACCGGCAGCGACTCGTCTAGCAGCTTGATTTGTTTGGTTAGCTCGTATCCGCTAAGATCTGGCATCATGATATCGGTGATGACAAGATCGGCGCGCTCGCTCTCTAGTAGCTGCAAAGCCAGCTCTCCGTCAAAAGCCGCAAGCGGCGAAAAGCCCTCCTGTGCGAGCTTTAGGCAGATTATTTTATTTAAATTTTCGTCATCCTCGGCGACTAAAATTTTAAACATTTGCTTTCCTTAAATTTGCCCCGAATTTAACGGGCAAGGCGATAAATTTTGTCCTATTTTATCAAATTTAATGAGAAATGGGCGGGTAAATTTAGCGAAGCATCATCAAAATGCCGATAGTGCAGATAACGACGGCGGTAAAAATCTCCAAAAGTCGTAGGTGGGTTTGCAAAAATTTCTTTAGTATCGCGCCGCCAAGAGCATAGATGCTAAGCGAGCAAAACTCGATAAAAACAAGCGTAACCGTGATAGAGAGTATGCGCGGCAGGCTAAAAGGATCGTTCGCGTCCAAAAAAGTCGGCAGCAAAGCCGAGAGAAAAATCCACGCCTTAGGATTTGAGATGCAGACCACGGTGCCGTTTAAAAACATCTGCTTTTTGCTCGGTAGCTGCGAAACCTTCGTGATACTAAGCTGCCCCTTGCTAAAAAACAGCATAGCGCCCAGATAGAGCAGATAAAGGCCTGCGATGATATTTAGAGCCTTAAACGCGAAGCCATAATGCGCCAAAACGGCGCCAACGCCCAGCATACAGCAAATACCCACGAAGGCCAGAGACGCCAGCTGCCCCGACATCATCGGCAGCGCGCGCACGTAGCCTAGACTCATGCCGATACTCATCGCATAGGTCATGTTGATACCCGGCATCAGGCTAATCGGAAAAAATGTAACGATAAAAAGCAGATAGTTCATAAAGCGCCTTAAATTTTGAGGAAATAGTAAATCAAATTTTATAAATTTAAAATAAAAAACGGCGGCCAAACGGTGAAAATTTAGCAAAATTTACTTCAGTCGTCGTTTTGCGTTTTTGGGTCGAGGCGGAAATTTGATTTGTTATGCGCGGGCGCGTAAATTTAGCGGATTTGGCCGCGGAATTTGTTTGCGTTTTTTGAGGCGCAGAGAGCAAATTTAGCAAGCTTATCTTTGAGCGCACAAATTTAAACCCGAAAATTTAACTTTATAGATGCGGGTTTAAATTTATCCCAAAAGCGGCTCCACCGTAGCCAAGCGCCTAACGGGATTTGCCGTAAATTTACGCTATTACTATTAGCACGCCAAGCCCTTTGTCGGCGGCATTTTGATAAAAGCTCAAAAGCCCGCTAAAACGCTCTTTTAGCTCGGCTTTGATATCCTCAAATTCGCTCTCGTACCCCCATATCTCGGGATAGGTGCCCACCTCGCCGAAGCCCGTAAAATTTACGTTTGCTAAAAGCGCGTCGATATCAGTATCAGACATCGCTTTGGCTACGGCTTTTACATCATCTGCGTCCACGTAAGATATCGCCTCGCTCCCCTCCTCTCCCGCCATGCCGCGTCCGAAAATCGCCCAACTAAGCGGATTTGGCGTAGCGAAAATCTCGCCTGCGCTCATCGCTTCAAACATATTTTTGCCAGTTAGCATTTTATGTATCGCATCCCACATTTTATCCAGGTCGTATTCGTCCAGCGCCTCGACATCGTCGTCGCCGCCGTTTTTGATCGCCTTGATAACGTCTTGCGCATAGGCGTAATAGTGCGCGCTCATTCCCATTTTCGCTCCTTAAATTAAAATCATCGATTATACCCAACGAAAGCTAAAATTTACGCTTGCAAATCGCGCTTTTAGCCGGGTTTCCGCCGTTTAGCACGGTAAATTTAAACGCAAATTTAAGATAAATTCATCACAGTAAAAACAGTCAAGAAAGGAAATTTATAAAAGGGGCGGCGGACCGCAAATTTAGCAAATACACCGCAATAGAAAACAAAGCGAAAGTATCGCGAGATGATTTTTCGAGTTTTGAAGCAAAATTGAGCGTGCGCTAGGCATATAGCCTGCGGAGCGAAAATTTTGCGAAATCTCGGAAAAGCGCTCGCGAGACGCCGCGCGCTTAGTGAGTTAGGAAAAGCTCCTGAATCTTAGCCTTATCGGTTGTTTGCGTAAGCGCAAGCATCAAGAGCACTCTAGCTTTTTGCGCGTTTAGGTTGTCGCTAGCTAAAAAGCCGTATTTGCCGTCGTCCACCTCGCCGTTTAGCGTGGTCTCGCCGCTACCTACGCGTGAGTCGCGCACGACTACTACGCCGGCTTTAACCGCTTCTCCTAGAGCCTCAAGCGCGCTTGGGAATGGATTTCCGTTACCCATGCCGGCATTTATGATGCCTTTGGCTCCGTTTTTCACGGCTACGTTTACGAAGTCCGGGTTGTCGTTTGAGTGGCTATAGATAATATCGACTCTTGGCAGCTCTTTGATCTTCGTGATGTCAAATGCCGAATTTGCGGTATGCTTGCGCGTAGGATTCATGTAAAATTTGACGTTGCCGTAAAACACGGTGCCGATTTTGCCGCTGTTTGGAGATTTAAATGTATCGACGGCGGTAGTGTTTGCTTTAGTCACCTCCCTAGCCGCATGGATCTCGTCGTTCATCACGACCATTACGCCCTTGCCTGCGGCTTCTTTACTTATCGCTACGTTTACGGCGTTAAAGATATTTAGCGGGCCGTCCGCGCTTAGCGAGCCGCTGTTTCTCATAGCACCCGTAAACACGATCGGTTTATCGCTTTTGACGACTAAATTTAAAAAATACGCCGTCTCCTCCATCGTGTCGGTTCCGTGCGTGATGACGACGCCGTCGGCCTCGTCGCTAGTTAGCAGCTCGTTTACTCTGTTTGAGAGCTTAAACCAAACTTCATTGTTCATCTCCTGCGAGCCGATGTTTGAGATCTGCTCGCCTTTGATGGTCGCTATTTTGTTGATTTCGGGCACCGCGGTGATTAGTTTATTCACCGTAACGGTTCCTGAGGTATAGCTCGCATCAAGCGATCCGGGGCCGCTTCCTGCTACCGTGCCGCCCACTGCTAGTATAGTAACTCTTTTCATAAAACCTCCGTTTAAGCCGTAAGCCTGATTAGCGCCATATAAATACCCGTCGAAGCCGCAATGCTCAGCAAGGTGTTTTTAAATTTCAGATGAATCAAAACCGCGCTAAAAACAGCTAGCGCTTCGTTTAGTCCGTATGGATAAACGTCAAATTTGACATCTTTTAGCCCGTAACACACCAAGATAACCATTATCATCAGCCCCATGTGTCGCTCCACGGCCGTTAGCCACGGACGCGGCTTATAGTTTTTGATGACGTAAAACGGTGCGGCGCGCGTCAAAAAGGTCGCAAACGCGCTTAGCAAAACGGCAGTAAATATCATCCACTCGCTAGAACTCACGCTTATCAAAGCTTATCCTTAAAAACTAAAATAAAAATAAAGCAAAGTGCCATCGAGCCTACCAGCATCGCTTTAGCGGGCATGAGCGCTACGCCGGCGACTCCAAAAAAGCACGCCGCGCCTAGCACCTTATAGTTTTTATCGTTTTTAAACATCTCCATCACGATCACGATAAAAAGCGCGGTTAGGCTAAACTCAAGCCCGCTCATATCGACCATAATAAGCTCGCCGGCTAAACATCCGACCGCAGTTCCGGCCGCCCAGTAGAGCCACGAGAGCAAATTTAGCCGAGTAAAAACATAGCTACGCTCCGCTGCGTCCAAGGTCTTAAGTGCCTTAAATATCGCAAAAGTTTCGTCCGTGAGAGTCGCGATATTAAAAAGGCGAAATTTGAGATCTTTGTACTCTTTTAAAAGCGCGAGTCCGTAAAAAGTATGGCGTAAATTTACGAGGTAGCTCACGATAAAAACCTCCAAAAGCCCCGTGCCCGCGCTAAAAAGCGATAGCATCATAAACTGCGCTGCGCCGCCGTATGCCAGCGTGCTAAGAGCGATGGCGATAAATGCGCTAACGCCCATACTTTTAGCCAGTACCCCAAAAGCGACGCCGAGGGGAAAATAGCCCATAAAAATGGGAATGCTGAGCCTAAAAATGTAACTAAAATGCAAAAATTTTCCTTAATAAAAGCGCGATGATAGCTAAAATTTTAAAAAATTTGGATAAAGGCTGGGAATTTGAGCGAAATTTGGCGGCGGGCTGGTAATAAGCAGATTTTTAGCATAATCGCCAAATAATCAAATTTAAGCCGATGCTGCGGTAAACAAATTTAACCCGTCCGCACTTGATGTTTAGCTTAGATTTAAATACTCGATTGACAAACCAAAAATCATAAAATAAACAATGACTGCAAGCAAGAACCGTTACAAAACGGCTAAAATTTAACTCAAATTCGGCCGTTTTGATTAATTAAATTTAAAAAGCCGCTCGCTCCGTCAAATTTGCAAAGCAAATCTCGGACTAGGCGGCTAAATTTAGCCTATTTCAGGCTATCTTTTTAGACTATTTACGATCGATAGCATATCGTCGCTCGTCGTGATCGCCTTTGAGTTGGCTTCATACGCGCGCTGACCCGTGATGAGGTCGGTCATCTCTTCAACCAGCTGGACGTTACTCATCTCGACAAACCCCTGCCTGATCGTACCCAGACCGTCAAGACCGGCCGTACCGACTACGACCTCGCCGCTAGAGCCCGTCGGCAGATATAGGTTGTCGCCCATAGAGTGCAAGCCTGCTGGGTTGATAAAATTTGCTAGCTCAATGCGGCCCACCTGCGTCATCTCGGTGTTGCCAGGCTGGAGCACTGAGACGGTGCCGTCAGTGCCCACCGAAACCTGCGTGGCATCGGCAGGGATAGTCATCTGCGGCTGAAGCACGTAGCCGTCGGAGTTTACGATCGTGCCCTCGCTATCTAGCTTAAAGGCGCCGTTTCTAGTATACGCCGTCGTACCGTCTGGAAGCTGCACCTGGAAAAAGCCGTTACCCGCTATAACCATATCAAGGTTATTGCTCGTTTCTTTAAAATACCCTTGCGAAAATATCTTCGTTATCGCCGTCGGACGCGCACCCAGACCCACCTCGATACCCGTCGGGCTTTTCGTCGTTTCGCTAATCGCCGTACCCGCATACTCCATGACCTGATACATCAGATCGGCAAACTCGGCGCGGTTTTTCTTGTAACCGATGGTGTTTACGTTTGCGATATTGTGCGACGTGACGTCGATCTGGGTTTGTTGGGCGATCATGCCGGTGGCGGCAGAATAAATAGACCTCATCATTTTCGTGTTTTCCTTTCTTAGCGCGTTGTATCTTGAGCGTATACTTCGTTGGTTTTTTCCTCGACTTCGGTTACGTATCGAATATACGCGCCCTCGCCTCGCAAAAAACCGCCTAGTCTCCATCTCAAGCTACTGCCGCTTATCTTTATGTATCTAATAAACGGCTCATCGCTTTTTACCGTTGCAAAATATATTCCAAATTTGCAGTCTTAAATTTTACGTTTTTGTATAAAACGTCGCCGACTGTTTTATGCCTGGCGAGCGTCTAAAATTTACAAATTCGGCGCGATTTCTCGCATTTCTTGGGTATTTAGCAAAAGGCGTTCCAAATTTGCAAATTTGGAAAAAACTGAAAATATTTTGGCGGAAGTATTTTAAAATAAAATTTTGAGAGAAAATTAGAGTTGAAGCACCTGCGATCGTGAGCAAAAAAGCAAATTTAACATAGCTATAATAAGCAAAGTATTTTTAGATGATTTTTAATGCTGTTGCAGTTTTTGCGACTGAGGCTAACCATGAAGGTTGCCGAAGAAGCAAAAACCAAACTCATTAAAAAGCGCTAAAAAGACGCAGCTTATTAGACTTTTGTATTAGCAAGCTTACTTATAGCTTCCTGATTCAGATCATCCATATGGCTCGTCATCACCTTTTGATACATCTCGACAAAACGCTGCGTCTCGATCAGCCCAACCATCTCGGTCACGGCATTTACGTTGGAAATTTGGGTGTATTTCCACGCGACCGCGTCTATCTCGCCGCCCACGTCTTCAAGCTCCTTTAAATTCGGCAAAACATAGAGATTATCGCCCTCTTTGGTTAAATTTCGTATCTCTTTTGGCTGCGCGATATAAAGTCTAGCTAACGGCTCCTCGTTTGAGTAGAGATTGCCGTTTTTATCGGCGGAAAAGCGCTCGCCCTGCGGGATTTGGATGCCTTGAAAATTATTCGTAAAATAATCGCTAGGCAGCACCTTGTAGCCCTCTTTGGTTACCAAAAATCCGTCCTCGTCGAGATTAAACGAGCCGTTTTTAGTTAGGCGCACATCGCCCGGTTTTACCTCTACTAGGAAAAACAGATCCTCTCGCTTCATCGCAAAGTCAAGATCGTTGTTTGAAAATTTAAGCCCGCCCTGACTAAAATCCACATATTGTTCCGAAATTTGCGGCACTCTATCGATAGTTCTGTTTAGAAATTTCGCCGCATCTTTGGTGTGATTTTCTATCGGTAGCTCGTCGCGGTACTCTTTAAAAATCCTCTCAAAGTCCCCGACTACGACGTCGTCGCGTTTAAAGCCGATAGTATTTATGTTAGCAAGGTTGTTTGCGATGACGTCTAGGCGGTTAAACTGCGTCACCATGGCGCCAGTTGCTTGGTAGTAGCCGTTATTCATTTACTTTTCCTTATTTTGGCGACTCGTCTCGTGAGCGTCTTTGAATGGGTTTACTAAAATTTAGCTCGACAGGCCACTCCGCCTAGCCTACGCAAAATTTTGGCTTCACGACATTCAAATCCACCTCACGATACCTGTCTCTTATACACATCTCCGAGCCCACGAGACTAGCGCTCATCGC